>NZ_JUEI01000031.1:0-42749 GCF_000802655.2 Paenibacillus sp. IHB B 3415
CCTCAAGGGTTTAAGTCGATTTTCTAGGTGCGAAAGTTGAGTTAATAATAAGTAAACCAGAAAGAAAATTTAGTATGAATATCCGCATGAAGAGGTATTAAATTAAATTACCATAGGTATGTTCAATCGCTTGCAAATAGGGTAAACTGCTTTTTGTAACCCATTTGGCGATTATTCCTTTCGTGTCAGAACTAAAGGATACCACAATTTTCCCAATTGGGTTATTTTTCTGTGTATCGATTTTCCGACAAGAACTTTTCACTGTCCAGAATTTCCTAAAGACAATAAAAATTTGGGTCCAAATCCTTTTCCCGCACTTTGGGCAGACCGGAGCCCGTGATCGGAAAGGCTGTCTAACACAACAACATTCTCTGGGTATATTTTCCCGAGCAAGGCCCACAGCACAAGCGGATTTCCTCCGGCGGAGATCACATGGATGCCTTCCTTATCCGTGACCAGCCCCGGCAAGCCGAGAATATCTGCTGGACGGTGTCCGGCAATATCCGCTTCTGCGGGGCTTGCTGGCAGCCCGGGTTCAACCTGACCGTTCGGCCGGTACATAAAGCGATGCCCTCTGAAGATTTGACCCAGGTCCACCTGATAGGTAACCCCATCCAGCTCCAAATCATAGTTAAGGAGTACACGATCTTGAACCGTAACCGGGACGATACGTGCTTCGGTAACGTGCTGCAATTGCTGTGGATCAGGCTGAGCCAGATTCCATGCTTCCCCCGCAAGGACCTGGCTTCGCGGTGCCGCAAAATACTCCTCTTCCCCGTAGCGGAAAGCAACAGGCACAGCTGCACCTGCAGCATCCGCCGAAACCGTCCATACGGGATACCACTGAAGAAGATAGCCCGGGGCAGTTCCCGGATGTCCGTTCAGACTCGCCGGAAGAATCGTCCCCAGCCGGTATTGGAACCCGTATCCCACAGCGGATAATTCAGGACTTAACCAGCCTTGTGCGTATTCAACCAACGCTTTGTGCGTGATTTTCTTGCTCATAATTGCCGTGAGGAACTTGGCACGCGGTTGTTCAATAAATCTTACTCCTCTGTCGCTGCCTGCCCCCTGCCTGATCTCAATCGGAACCTCCTCCCAATTCTTAAAAGGAAGCAGCGCATCTCTTAAGAGAATGAACTGGTGCAAATATTCATTGAACATCTGCATAACTACTGGTCCTCCAGCCGGACCCATCAATAAATTCGCTACTCTGTGCGTCCAAAGATGGTTCTCGCAATGGCTTCGGAAATACACATTTCCCAGCGTTTGAGGGTCATGCTGTCTGGCAGCTGACTTCTCCACATTATATTCGCGGGCCCAAAGGGACAGCTTTTCCCCAATCTGTCTGGCTTGGCGGGTCACTTCAACTCCTGCCTTTCCCGTAAGTCCCAGCTGGCCCAGCGGCAAATCCGCTTCTCTGCCCTCAATCGCCAGATTAGCCTGCAGATTATCGAGCAGCAGTCTGTGATCCGCCGCTTCACCAAGTTTAAGCAGCACAGCTTCCAATAAAATATCCAGTTCTCTTACAATATCCTTGGCTACATATACGCCCTCGGCAAGACGCCAATCTACGCTCCCATCCCCCTGCACTGTAAGAATAGAAGGCTTGGCACGGAGTAACGGAGCAATCTCAACAGAAGTTCCCCACGTAATTTTCTTATTGTCTGCTGTTAAGGTATAGCTTGACATATTTGAACACCTCCAAAGTGATATAAGATGAAGCGGACGGTTACTCGGATACCCCTCCTTTAATACATTTAAATATATCGATCTATTGAGCAAAAAAAATTACATTTCAAACTCTGCTGAAATATAATTTTTAAGTGTTGCTTGGTTTAGCTTATAGATATGATAGGTTCCTTCTTTTCTTACCAGTTCAAGCAGGCCGCACTCCTGCAGTTGCTTCAAATGATGGGAAAGAGTTGAACCCGGAAAGTTCAAATGCTCCCCGATCCCGGAACAGCTGAGTTCCTCATGCTTGCTGAGCAGAGCAACTATTTTCAATCGTGTAGGCTCCCCGAGGGCTTTATATATTTTCACCGCATTTTTTAGCTCGTTGTCGTCAAGCTTCATAGCAGGCTCCCCTTTCCATAGATGAATACATTTATATATATCGATATATTAACGATGCATATAACAAATGTCAAGGTCTCTATATTCAATACAAGATTGGTTTGCCGCTTATTCCTCCCGCTTGTGCACACGGGAGGTGAATATCCCTGTGCATAGGGGTGAAATACAGAAGCTGGTCTGCTTCTTATTCAAATTGAACAAATAGGAAAAATGCAAGGCTGTGCTTATTTGAAAAAAATAGCAAATCCAAAATATGCTGTTCCCTGGTCAAAGTCTGATTGAATACAGTGGATTACTTCTCGGAACATGGATGGGCAACCTGGTAATTATGATCTATCTTGTTCAGTGGTATACGATCATCCCAATTCTACTTCGCCAGTTTACCGACCTTGTTAATATTATACCCCTTCCAGAAACGCCTATAAAATCAATTATTCTGCTGATGGTCCTGTTAATTACATAAGCCACTTATGCGGGATCGATCGAAGGGATTGTCCGCTGCAGCGAATTCCTAGGACCGATTATTATGAACATGGTCCTGCTTGTCCTGCTCGCCAACGCTAACAATATTCACTTGAAACAGATCCTTCCTGTCTATGCGGATAGCGGTGCGTAAGGTGAAGGGCAATCTCTAGAAAATGCAGCCAGCCCTGATGTAATAATATTTTGAAATTGAAGTCTTTTACCGGTCACGCCAAAAAGCAGCCTGTCCTTAGACTGGCTGCCAAATGTATTCGTTAACGTATGCCATATAATCCAGCTGCTCTATTCGTTCCAAATAAGCACCTGGACCGGCGTAGGATTATAGCCGTTGCATGGATTGTTCAATTGAGGGCAATTGCTGATCAGCACCATGGAATGGCAGCTGGATTGGAGCTCCACATAACATCCTGGTCCCGACACGCCATCCTCAAACGTTAACCCGCCCTCAGGCGTTACAGGTACATTCATGAAAAAGTTAATGTTCGGAGACAGATCTCTTTTTGCATAACGGTGGCCTTCCGGATGTTTGGCAAGCTCCAGCATAAACGTATCCCGGCAATTATGCATGTGGCCCTTCTCATGCGCATACCGGACTGTATTACTCTGGGAAGAGCAGGAACCGCCCAAGGTGTCATGACGTCCGCAGGTATCAGCTACTATGTTGGCAAGCTCCTTGCCGGATTCCGCCAACAGAGTTGAGCCTGTCGTTAAATAAATATTGCTCTGTGAGTTGATTGTCCGCACAGCGCTGTAATGATCTTCCGGATTATCCGCATCGTACAGCAGCGTATCTGCGGCCTGGTTTCCTTCCACATCGACGATTCTTAGCACCTGTCCCGGCTGCAGCGCATACATCCAGCCTTCTCCGGCCGGAATGACCTGATTATAAACAGCAGCCTCCGGTTTCCGGGGGCTTTCCACGCGATGAAATGCCTTTAACATGTTCTTCCTCCCTCACTTAACAAGACTTTCTGCTAGTTTTGCAGTGCGTAATACGTCCAAGTGTTGTCAAAAGCGCGGCGGTTCTCCGGCTGGAAATTGACGCAATAGTCCCCTGCATCCACCTGCACGGCAGGAAGCACCTCAATCTTGACGGGCACAGATGGATACTCCCCCTGCGGATCGAGAGGATGCGGCGTATTGGAGAAGATCAGGAGTGCATCCATCTCCAGGCGAAGCGTCACCGTTGTACCGGCAGCACAGTGATTTGCAGCAAACCGCATATTCCCTTCCTCATCGCAGACAACCTTGGAGAACCAGTTCACCACAGGAGAAATATCCCGCTCACCCAAGCCATTCCTTACAAGCTCAACCGCCAGATTCTCCTGGCCGCTGCGCAGCCAGCCATTGCGGCTTTCCTGGTAGCAGCTGACTCCGTATTTGCTGTCCGTGCCTGCCCTTGTCGTGTAGCCGCCCAGCGGATCATGCCAGCCCAAATCATCATGCACAATGCTGGCCAGCGCCCTTCCGTTATCGCTCATAAGCACATTGCCCCTGGTTAAGTGGGCAGTATGCTGCGCCTTCAGTGTATCGGGCATATTGTAACGCTCAGACAAATCTCGTGCATGATACATCAGCATCGAGACATTGGCGCCCGCTTCGAGTGCCGTCAGACGAATCAGCTTCCCTCTGCCAACAATGCCGGACCACTTGCCTCCCGGATGCATCGTTTCACTCCAAATGGCATTCATCAACAACTCCACTCCTTTTCCCCTCTTGTCAGCAGCTGTTTCAATCCGCTCTAAAGCTCAGCAGTCACATCAAACTTTATGTTAGGCAAGATAACATATCATTTCGATAATTGTCAAACCAGAAAATATATAGTTTTGATTATAAATGAATGTCTCACCGCTTCTTTCTGAATCTTTCCCGCAAGGTTCCCGGAGGAACATTCATCTATGTAAAATCGAAACTTTCTCTCAAAACACTTCCCTTCTCCTCCCAATTCCTTGCTCCAAATAGCCGAAACAGCAGACATTTAAGGGCATCTTTGATTAATCGTTCACAAATCCGGAGCGATTTATTTAGCGACACTTCACAAATAGCACCTGTCTTTAACGGCCTAATCTGTCAACTCATGATGAAAATCATCCCATGCTCCTGCGATGCCTTGACAGTCTTCCAGAGCGGGAACGATAATGAAGAACATAATTAACGTGTTAAACTACTTAACATCAAAATATTGAATTTCTCTCTTCACCATCGTTTTAGCTCTCGATAAAGTCACAATATCTAACACAAAACTTCATTATTTAACTTTCACAAAACACCTTGGTTAACTATCTGACAGAGAGGGGTTTCAACCATCTTGAAAAAAATGACGATCAGCACATTGAAGACGATGTACAAAAACGGCAAACTGACACCTCTGGCATTAATGGAGGACATTATCAGGCAGGCCGAACAGGAAAAAGAGCACAACATCTGGATCACCCCCCCTGTGTTAGCTCATATCCAGCCGTACCTGGACAAGCTTGAACAGATGAATCCGGATGAATATCCGCTGTGGGGCATCCCTTTTGCCATTAAAGATAATATCGATTTGGCAGGCGTGACAACAACAGCCGGCTGCCCCGCTTACTCCTATCAACCTGAGAAGAGTGCAGACATCATCACCAGGCTGGTGGAAGCAGGAGCTATTCCAATAGGAAAAACGAATCTGGATCAATTCGCGACCGGCCTTGTCGGTACACGCAGCCCGTTTGGAGAAACGCATAACGCGCTTAAGCCCGAGCTGATCAGCGGTGGCTCCAGCAGCGGTTCTGCCGTAGCCGTCGCAAGAGGACAAGCCGTCTTCTCGCTTGGAACCGACACTGCCGGGTCGGGACGTGTGCCGGCGGCGCTTAATGACCTGGTAGGCTACAAATCAAATATCGGCGATTGGCCTACCCGGGGTGTGGTGCCGGCCTGTGCCACTCTGGATTGCGTAACGGTATTCGCAAGCACACTGGACGACGTTTATCTTGTGGATGCTGTCGCCCGCGGCAAGCAGCCGGGCGGCAATGGCAAAGACAAATATGAAACCATCGCTTCCGTGAAACCTCAAAAGCTGCTGCTTCCCAAGGAACCTCTATACTTTTACGGCGAGTTCAAAGATGCCTACCGCACGGCATGGGAAGCGGCTGTAAGGCGCCTGGAATTGTGCGGAATTCCTATAGAATATGTCGATTGCAGTCTGTTCAACAAGACCTCAAGTCTTCTATACGACGGTCCTTGGGTTGCCGAACGCTGGTCCGACCTTGGAGAATTCGTCGAAAACCACCCCGGGGACATCTTTCCCGTTACCGAACAGATTCTGCGCTCCTCGCTGGTGAAGGGCTACGATGCAGCTTCTGTCTTCACAGCGCTCCATGAGCTTCGTGAATACAAAGAACAAGCTGATTTGCTCTTGAAGGACGCTGTGCTCGTAATGCCGACCTGCGGCGGGACCTGGACGAGAGAGCAGGTTGCAGTTTCCCCGGTATCCACCAATAGCGACATGGGCCATTATACGAACCATTGTAATCTGCTTGATTTAAATGCTGTCGCTTTGCCTTCCGACTATGCAGGGGAGCAGTTGCCTTTTGGCATTACGATGTTTGCCATGAGAGGCCAGGAAAACATGCTGAAAGGTGCGGCTGGCGAATTTATGAAGACCGAAGCCATCGAGCTTGCCGTCTGCGGGCTGCACATGCGGGGTTTCCCGCTAGAGAAGCAACTGCTCGACTGTGACGCTTCCTTCATCCGTTCCGACCGGACAGCTCCCTGCTACCGGCTGATTCGTCTTAACTCCGTCCCTGCCAAGCCTGGACTGATCCGTTCTGAGCAAGGAAGCTCCATTGCCGTTGAAGTGTGGCGAATTCCGATTGGCCGGCTTGGCGAATTCATCCGGCTGGTGCCAGCACCGCTTGGAATCGGCAGAATCAAGCTGGAAGACGAAAGTGAGATCACCGGATTTATATGTGAGCCTTATGCCGAGATAAACGGCGAGGATATTACAGGATACGGCGGATGGGCAGCTGCGGAGCTAGACAGGTTCCAGAATGATACCCCTGCTACAGGCTGATCACTATGCTGATAAGGAAGGGAGGCGGGAATGATGACACCAACCGGAGTGTCTGCTGAAGAAACTTCACCGTCATTTCGGTGCAGTGATCTGTATGATATGGAGTCCCTTCAGAATCTTAAGCTGCTCGCAGGTAAAGACCGGCTGGATAATATCATTAGCCGGGTCAACATCATGGAAGTTCCGGATATTCAGAACTGGGCACAGGCAAATGAGTTTCTGGTGACCACCGGCTATTCCTACCAGAATAATATGGACGCCTTCCTTGAGCTTATCCCCCATCTGATCAACCGGGGTGTAGCGGCATTCGGCATTAAGCCCAAGCGGTTTATTGCCGAGATTCCGCAGAAGATCATTGATTGCGCAGAAGCTCACGGGCTGCCGTTGTTCGAGCTTCCGGAATCGACCATTTTCTCCAATGTGGTGCGTGAGGTCATGGAGAAGGTGATCACATTTGAAACCCGGAACATTCTGCTGCTCCAGCGCCGCCTCGAACAGGTATCGGAGCTGATGCTCCACGGGTATGATATGCCGGGAATTCTTGAGGTCGTCGGGGAGATGATCGGCAATCCGATCTCTATACTGAATGCTTTCAGCCAGTTCATCGTTTCCCCCGGGCAGCTGGACTATTTCAAGTCTTTCTACGATTACCTTCTAAGCTTTGATTCCATATCTTCTCCCAAGCACAGCACTATTCATGCCATGGATGCCGCAGGTCACAACGTCAACCTGCATATCTTCAACCTATGGGAGACAGAGAGAGACCCGATCCTGGTGCTGGTCGCGGAGAAGAACGGAGCCTGCAGCGAACTCGATCTGTCCACAGTGTCCCGGATTCTCCCGCTGCTGAACATCCGGCTTAGCGGTGAGAACACCTATAAGCTGGTTCAGGCCAAATACTTTGATGATTTCCTGAAAGACTGGCTGATGGGCTGCATCCCAAGCTCCGAGGATCTCGATATTAAAGGCCAGTTCTACGGGTGCACCAATCTGTCAGCCTGCAACTACCGTGTGGTCATCGTGAAATTCCACTCCAGCGTGCAGCCGACACCGGACTCCGCCATTCTATCGAGGCTTAACCATATGGAGCCCAGAAGTCCATCCCTCTTTACGTCGATGTCCGGCAAAATCGTTGCGCTTATGCCTCAGACTGACGGAAGCAGCGATGATCCGCATAATGAGGCGGAATCCTTGGCTAGACAGATTGCGGAAGCATGCGGCACAACAGAGTTCTCCTTATGCATTGGCGAATCCAGCAGTGCGCTCTCTATTAATACGGGATATATCGATACTGAGAATTTATATATTGCCTCCTGTATCAGCCGGGAGAATTCCAGACTGATTACTTGGAAGCAGCTTGGCATCTATACGATACTCTCACTGCTCCCCAAGCATGCCAACGTCGAGAAGTTTCTCGACCGCTTTATCCGGCCGCTCGTGCTGTACGACAAAGCCCATAATTCCAGCTTAATTCTAACACTGACCGCCTACTTTCAAATGGGCTGCAACATCAAAATCACAGCAAAAGCCATGTATACCCACTATAATACCGTCGTTTACCGCCTCGATAAGATCAAGACGATACTCGGCATCTCGTTCGACGATCCGGAATCACGGCTTCAGTTACAGCTGGGTTTGAAGATTTACGAAATGGGTGAGTAGAGCGAACATACTTTGAAAGGGGAGTTATCAGTGAACAACAGAGGTCTGCTGCGAAATCTGTTTCGGATTCGTCGGGATATTAATCCTCGTCTATTTAATTCTATTATGATCATCACTTTCTTGCTGCTGATTTTGCTGTGGTACGTTGGGAGCAACTTTTCGGGCATCAACCCGATCTTCCTGCCTACACCTCAAGCGACCTTCTCTTACCTGTTCACAGCTATCCTGGATGGAAGCCTCTGGCAGGATATCGCTATCAGCTGCTATCGCGTGCTGATGGGCTTTCTTATCGCGGTTGTGATCGGCGTTCCTCTGGGCTTGCTGTCAGGCACCTATAAAATCATAAACGCTGTAACCAAACCGTTGATCGAATTCTTCCGCTACCTGCCCGTATCGGCGCTGATACCGCTGATCATGGTCTGGACAGGCGTAGGTGAGACCGCAAAAATTACGATTATTGTCGTCGGCGCCGTCTTTTCGATGACCGCCATGATTGCAGATATCGTCAAAGGCATTCAGATCGACCTGATCAACACTGCTTACACACTGGGAGCCTCTCAAGCCCAGGTGATCCGCAATGTCATTATCCCCGCCATTATGCCGAATGTCATGGACACGATGCGTATGGTTATGGGCTGGGCATGGACGTACCTGATTATGGCGGAAATGCTGGCTTCCAGCTCCGGGCTGGGCTACAACATCATGATCGCAGAACGGTTTATGAAGACTTACATCATCTTTGGCGGCATTTTTGTCATCGGAATTCTCGGTTTGCTGTTCGACCGTATATTTGCCTTCATCAACAAGCGCCTGTTCCACTGGGCCGAAGACGTGTAAAGCAGCCACACTCGAAAGGGGACCACTCATATGCAGCAAGCGCCAGCCATCAAAATTTCCTGCAAAAACCTCAACAAGATCTACCGATCCAAAAAAACGGAAACCTTCGCGCTTGAGAACATCAACATTGATATTGCCAACAATGAATTCATTAGTGTCGTTGGCCCCTCCGGCTGCGGCAAATCGACCCTGCTCCGCATCTTTGCCGGACTGGACGAAGCAACCTCCGGCGATATCCTGCTCGACAACCGCGTCATGACCGGCCCGGGCGCGGACCGCGGCATGGTATTCCAGGCGTATACTCTATTTCCATGGCTGACGGTAGAAAAGAACATCCGCTTTGGCCTAAAGCTGAAGAAAATGCCCAAGGCGGAGGCGGATCAAATCGTCGAGAAATACTTGAACCTAGTGGGCTTAACCGATTTTCGCAACAGGCTGCCCAAAGAGCTGTCCGGCGGTATGAAACAGCGGGTAGCCATTGCCCGAGCGCTAGCCAACAACCCGGAGGTACTGCTGATGGACGAGCCCTTTGGCGCACTTGATCCCGACACCAAAGGAAATATGCAGCTGCAGCTGCGGGAATTGTGGGAGAAGGAGAAGCATACCGTCATCTTTATTACTCACGACATTGAGGAAGCCGTATTCCTGTCCCAGCGTGTGTATGTTATGAGCTCCCGCCCGGGGCGGGTCATTGCGGATATCCCGATTGATCTGCCGCAGAAGCGCGATCTGGAGCTTAAGGACACACCGGAATTTATCCAAATCCGCAAAAAAATTCATAGCCTTTTGCATTCAAAAGATTTCGGAAATGACCTTCATGCGACAAGCTAGCTTTATCGCTACATTCCATGAGGATAAGGCTTTTCTGAAAAGCTTCCTGCTCTTATCCCTTCCTATCGGCCTGCAAAGCATGTTGACCAGCATCACCAACACCTTCGCTTCCTTAATGGTAGGCCAGCTTGGAGACCTGCAGGTATCTGCTGTCAGTCTGGCGGGGCAAGTCTTTTTCATTCTCAATCTAATGATTGTCGGCATTGTCAGCGGCTCTACCATTTTTCTGTCGCAATATTACGGTAAAGGCGATCAGCACAATCTCAAGATCGCATCGGCTGTCGCATTTGCCCTCGTGCTTGCGGTTAGTGCCTTGTTCACTCTGATCGGCCTGTTGTTCCCGGCAGAGGTGCTCCATATTTTCTCCAATGAGCAAGAGGTGGTTGAGCAGGCTGCCAATTATCTGCAGACGGTGTGCATCAGTTACTTGCCTACGGGGTTGTCCCTGGCCTGCACAATGATCTACCGTAATATCGGGCGGGCCGGCCTGCCTCTCCGGATCACTCTTTTGACGATCATCATCGACATTATTCTCAGCTATATGCTCATCTTCGGCTATGCCGGTCTCCCTGTTCTCGGTATTCAGGGGGCTGCCGTTGCCATTGTAATTGCCAGAACGATAGAAATGCTGATTACGACTTCCATTCTGTACAGCAAGTTCAGAAGCTTTGCTCCGACACTCCGGGATTTGTTCTCGGCAAAAAAGGAATTTCTAGCGGTATTCTTCAAAACCTCAGCTCCGGTCATTTTAAATGAGACGGTGTGGAGTATCGGTTACGCCTTGTATAGCGTGGTCTTCTATCATATGGGTTACGCGGTCGGGGCTGCCGTCGGGATCGCCAAAGTGCTGGAACAGCTGCTAATCGCATTGTTTATCGGAACCGGACAAGCTGCCGCGATTATTCTCGGGCAGACCATTGGGGAAGGCAAACCGGAGAAGGCGCCTTATTATTCCAACCGTATGGCGACCTATACCGCTCTCGGCGGTGTGCTGCTGGGCATTATTATGATGACCTGTGTGCCTCTCTTCCTGAACCTGTATCAGGGAATTTCGCAGGAAGTCCGCGATACCATTGTCCTGATCGTCATCTATCTGGCAGTCATCATGCCCGTCAAGGGAATGAACTTCATTCACATTATGGGAACGCTCCGGGCCGGCGGTGATACGAAGATGTGCTTCATCATTGATAATGTAGCCCTATGGTGCGTATCCCTTCCGCTCACATTCCTGACCGGCTACGCGCTTAATCTCGGCATCGAAATCGTGTTTCTATTCGTAATCCTGGATGACTTGTTCAAGTTTACGCTGGTACGCATCCGGATTCGGGGCAACAAGTGGATTCACAATCTGGTGGAATAATTCCTTGGAATCATGCTGCCGGATGTTGATCATATACAAACCAAATGGAGGGGAAGAATTCAACATGAAACAAAAAAAATTCGGCTTCATTCAAACCGGTGCGACCCTACTGGCCTCGGTGGCCATGCTGTCCAGCTTATTGGCTTGCGGAAACACGAATTCGGCGGATGGTTCAGCTGATGCTGCAGGCGGCAACAGCTCTGCCGCTCCGGCAAAAAGTCCTGTGTCCGTGAAAACGGCCTATGCGCCATTCATCGGCGGTATTGGCATTTATGCGCTGGATGATAAGAAATTCGACCTCGACCATAACGTTGACCTGAAAATCGGCGCGTTTGGAGCCACCTCTCCTCTGATGAGTGTTATGACTGGCGATGTAGACATGGCCTTTACGACTCTCCAATCCTATTTGGTTTCAGTGAATGCACTTATTGAGGAAGGCTCCGATATTACCACGCTGCCAAAAATCGTCTATTTGCATAATGCTTCTACGGGCGCAGACGGTATTGTAGCCGATGCAAGCATCAAGAGCGTGGCTGACCTGAAAGGAAAATCTGTTAGTGCTCAATACGGCGAGGTAACCCACTATATGCTGGCCAAGGCACTTGCTTCGGCAGGGATGACTATGGACGATGTCAAGCTCGTAGATATGGGGCCGGGCAAAGGCGGCGCCGCGTTTGTGGCCGGCAGCGTAGATGCAGCAACCACTTTCGAGCCTTATCTGTCCCAAGGTACAACCTCTCGCGATGGTAATATTATCATTTCGACTGCCGACATGGAGAATACGATTCTGGACGTCGTGGTGGTATCCGCCAAAAACGCCGCAGAGAAACCGGAATGGCTGCTAAACACGCTTAAGGCGGTAGAAGACGCAACTCAATACATCGAAGGTGATCTGGATGCAGCTGCGGAGTTGACGGCTGACGATCTGCAAGTAAGTGCCGAAGAAGTCAAAGCGATGTTCCCTACCGTTCATTTGTACACACTGGCCGATAATGTGGAAGGGATTGGTGAAGGCGGCTGGATTTACGACACCATGCAGGACGTCGTTGATTTCTACACATCCATCGGCATTATCAAAGAACCGTTTGACGTAACACAGCTTGTATCTACAGACTTTTTGTGGGAATAGCTGCTAGCCCGCAATCTATTAATATAACGGAGGCGATCCTTAATGATTACGATACCCGAACATAGCGTGTACATCCTGATTGATGTGCAGAACTCGGATCCTGCAAAATCGCGTGGCCTGACTCCACAAAGACAGGCTTATCTCAAAAACGTGGAACGCGTAACTGAATATTTCCGCACACGCGGCGATGTGCCGATTGTGCATATTCGCGAGATTCACCGCAAAGACCTGATCGACTTTGGCCGGGAGCTTGACGGCGCTGAGAATATCCATTGTGTGGAGGGGAATCCCGAAGCCACCTATTATGAGCCTACAGCACCCATCGAAGGAGAGTACACGGTCGACAAACGCCGCTATAGTGCCTTCTTCGGCACTGACCTGGAAATTCTGCTGCGCGGCCTCAAGGCCGAGCACCTGTTCCTGGTTGGAGGCATGACAGACATTTGTGTGCATTATACTGCGGTAGACGCGCATCAATACAACTATCATGTGCATGTATTTAAGGAAGCCGTAGGCACTCCAAGCAGCGACGAAGTGGCTCAAGCCGCACTCGACAATATTGAATATTTCCAAACTGGTTCGATCATTTCGGTCGAGGATCTGTATAACTAATCCAGCGAGAAGAAAGGAGATTACTCATGAACAAAATACCTGAACATAGCGCCCTCATCGTCGTAGACATACAGAATGACATCGGAAGTGATGCCATCCCCGTCATGGAGGGCGGCACCTGCATGTTGAACTCTCCCAAGGTCATCAAGCATTTCCGTGAGCTGGGACTGCCAGTCATCCAAATCCGCGAGCTTCACCGCGCCGACCTCAGCGATTTCGGGCGCGAGCTCGACGGTGTGGAGAAGATTCACTGCCTGGAAGGCACTCCGGCCGAAGAATTCCATCCGTCGACCGCGCCAATCGAAGGCGAATATATTATTACCAAACGGCGGTACAGCGGCTTCTTCGCGACTGACCTCGACCTGCTGCTCCGCTGCCTAGGCGTCAAACGCCTATTCCTCATCGGCGGCATGACAGACATCTGCGTCCGCTTCACAGCCGTCGATGCACACCAGCATGACTATCACTTTCATGTCGTATCAGACGCCGTAATCGGCACCAGTCATCAGGCACACAACATGGCACTCAAGAACATGGAATACTTGCAGACCGGTGCTAATATAACCACAGAGCAGGTTCTCGCCCTATCTCTGTAATCCTTATATGCTTGTATGTATATAGAAGGAAAAAAAGCAGCATTCTGCCGTATGTTCCCTTGCCGGGGACCATACGGACAGAATGCTGCTTTTGCTTATTGTTCATAAACCGCACAGCAGTGCAGCCATTTCATCAGCGTTATTCAGGCTGCTGCCGGAATAACCGTTCCTTCACCGGTGGCTTGATATGAGCGGGAATCGGGCAGGTATAACCTTCCATGCCGCCCCGGTTTCTAAGCTCCTGCTTCGCTTCTTCCAGAATGTCAGGGTGCATAAGCAGTTCCGCTGCGGTAGCAGCCATAACCTTTGCAGCATGCAGCATGCCCTTATGGCTGGCTGAGGCCATCCCTTGCGCCACCATTTGCCAGGAATGAAATGGCGTTTCTGACGCGTAGCAGACGGTCTCCAGCTGAGCCGTCGGCACAACCCAGCTTACATCCGAGACGTCAGTAGAGCCTAACATCATTCCGCTGACAGGTTCGTATGGGTCAAACGTATTCAGCAATCCTCCCCCGCTCACCCCCCCTGTCTGTACAGGCTCCAGCGTAGTTAAGATTTCGCTTGCGTAGCTTTGCTCAGCCTCTGTGAATACCGGCACACCCAGACTTGTGAAGCAACGGTACATCAGCTCTTCCAGCGTTACGTTTGGAATAAGATTGGAGCAGGCCTTTTCGAACCGGATGTCCACTTCCGTACCGGTCATCAGGGCAGCGCCTTTTGCCACATCGTTCATCCGGTGATTTATCTCCTCCACCTGCTGCAATTCCGGCGCGCGAATCAAATAAACAACCTCAGCTTCAGCCTGCACCACGTTCGGGAAATGTCCGCCCGTCTCGGTCACCGCGTAATGGAACCGTGCTCCCGGGGGGATATGCTCCCTCAAGTAATTGGCCCCCACGTTCATCAATTCCACGGCATCCAGGGCGCTTCTTCCCTTATGAGGACTTATGCCGGCGTGCGCACTTTTGCCTTGGAATCTGTAGCGGAGCTGGATATTGGCCGATGAGGTTTGTGACACCACTGCATTGTTATAGCCCGGATGCCAGGTTAAGGCTGCATCCACATCATCGAAGAGGCCTTCGCGTACCATGAAGGTTTTGCCTGATCCGCCTTCCTCAGCCGGACAGCCGTAGTAACGGATCGTTCCCGGAAGCCCCTTCTTGTTCATAAATTCCTTAACGGCGATAACGGCTGCCAGTGAGCCCGTTCCAAGCAGATGATGGCCGCAGCCGTGACCGTTCCCCTTGTTCTGAAGCGCCTGTTCAACCGTTGCACCCGCCTGCTGGCTCATATTTGGCAACGCGTCGAATTCCCCCAATACGGCAATAACCGGACTTCCCGAGCCATACGTACCGATAAATGCGGTTGGAAGACCCCCGGCACGACGCTCGACCCGGAAGCCGGACAGCTCCAGCTGATCTGCCAGCAGACCCGCCGACTCAAACTCTTCGAACTTGGTTTCTGCCAATCCCCAGATTTGATCGCTTAGTTGCGTAAACATTTCCCGCTTATGCTCAATCCTATCCGCCAACCAGTTATAATCAGCTTGCTGATCCTCACGTATATTCTTCAAGATGCACCTCCGATATATTTTGGACGTATTATTACCTTTTCCAAAATTATAGTATACTTAAGAGGCCTATTCAATGAATACGAGTAAAGATTGGACGTGCGCACATGTTAAAAATCGGTTTTATTGTAGCGGAGCACTCGGTGAAACGCCTGAAGCAGGTGCAAGGACAGCTGGAGCAGGTATGCGAGCTGACTCTGCTCCCTTACCGCTCGCTGGATGAAATCACAGCCCTTTATTTATCCCGGCCGATGACGCTGGACGCTGTTATTTTTGGCGGAGAGCTTGCTTATTTAGCTTTGCAGAAGGAGATCAACGGCCCGTATCCTATCCGGATGAGCTACTTGGATGTTACGGAACGCGACTTCTATAAACTGATGTTTCAAGCCCACTCGGCTCATCCGGAGCTGCGCAGCTCGCGAATGGCTGTTGACTTCCTGGACCAGGATAACGGCTTTCTCGGCATAAAAGAATTACTGCAGCCTGAATTGCTACCCTATATGCCTGAAGAGCAAGCGGACAGGCTGTCGTATGAAGATATGCTCCGGTTTCATTTGGAACTATGGGAACAAGGGAACATCGACCTCTCCGTTACCCGCTACGGTAATTTGGTCGATAAGCTGACGGAGCAAGGGGTAAATGCTGTCCACTTATTCCCCTCAGACGAAACCATTCTTGAAGCGTTCAACCATATGGCTCAAGAAATAGAACGGCTGCAAATGAAAGCCAACCGCACAGCCGTCGGACAGGTTCAGGCTCAAGGGCTCCGCAAGCTGCGCGAGCAGGATGATCCCGAAGCCGTGCTCGTTATGGCGACACTACACAAAGCGCTGCTGACTTTTTCCGGCCGGGAGGAGTTGCCTCTTATTGTTCAGAAGCATGCAGATTATTTCGAGCTGCTGGTATCTCAGCAGGATATGGAGGAGAAATGGACAGGCGGATTCGCTAGCTGCCAACTGCTGGCTTTCCTGAACGATCAATTGTCTGTACGCGTGGATATTGGCTGGGGAGCCGGGGAGACACTGTATAAGGCCCGCTTTCATGGGCAAAACGCGCTAACGCTTGCAGAGCGGCAGCCCTTGCCTAGCAGCTTCGCGGTTATGGAGGATGAACGCATCATCGGACCGCTTGGCGAGTCTAACCGTCTGGAGTTTACGCATGCCCATGACCCCCAAGCCGAAGCATGGGGCCGGCATATAGGTATCACGCCGCTTCAGGTTCAAAAGATTATAGCCGTCATGCACAAGCTGAAGCGTGATGAGCTGTCGAGCCAGGATATTGCTCTTCATCTGGGGATTACGCTGCGCAACGCCAACCGGATTATGAACCTGTTAACCGAAAAGGGAGTTGCAACTGTAAGCTACCAGAAGCAGGAGAAGCTGCGGGGCCGCCCCACCAAAATTTATAAGCTTCAATTTGATGTGCTGCGGGGCTCATAAGTTAGTGAGTGAGTGCATGGAGCATAGCGAGATTTGTGTGAAACAGCTGGATTACGGATGCACTCGCCAGCTCCCGATTAGCTCAAAGAGGCTGCCCTGGCAGCCGTTGAACGGCTAACTGGACAGCCCCTGCTACATCGGACTCTCTTCATAACTAATTTATGACAGCTCTAAGGGATATCAGAACGATATTGCAAAAAAACAGGGCACACCAGCAGCCTTTAGCGGCTGCCAATGTACCCTGTTACAATTTAACTGCTTCATTTCAGCAATTGCTCTGCTTACTCTTTCTCTTCTTCCGTATCTTCTGCATCCTCTGCGGACTCCGGCAGATTCGCCCGGTGGATATTAATCCGGGTAATCCGCAGCCGGGTGGACTCCTCCACCTCAAAGGTGACATCGCCGACCACTACCTGTTTGCCTTTGGACGGATTGCCCTCCAGCTCCTTGAACAGCCAGCCGCCAATCGAATCCACTTCTTCATCCTCGATGATGACGCCTGTAAGATCATTCACGTCTTCGATCAGCATGCGGCCTTCAACGGAAATATATTCTCCGTTGCGCTCCACACTGGGACGTTCATCCTCGAACTCATCATGCAGATCGCCGACAATCTCCTCAAGGATCTCTTCAGCCGTCAGCAGCCCCGCAGTCCCGCCATATTCATCTACGACCAGGGTCAGCTGGGCTTTGTTCTTCTGCATCAGACGGAGCGCATGGCTGATCTCCATCGATTCCGGCACATTCAGAATCGGCCGGACCAGTGAAGCCAGGTCATTCTGCTGCTCCAGCGGTGCGAAGAGAAGATCTGTAATATGGATGAAGCCGATAATCCGGTCCTTATCCTCGAAGGCTACCGGATACCGGGAATGCTTCGTTTCCGTAATGATCCGCATATTCTCCTCCAGCGGGAGATTGCTGTACAGTACATCCATATCCGTACGCGGGAGCATCACTTCACGGGCCAGCAGATCGGAGAATTCGAAGATGTTGTCCATCAGCTTCATCTCGTCCTTGTCGATAACCCCGCTCTTCGCACTCTGATTCATCAGGATACGGATCTCCTCTTCCGAGTGGGCAGCTTCGGCTTCACTGGCCGGTTCAACACCAACCAGCCTCAGCAGCGCATTAGCCGACGCATTCAGCACCCAGATGAAGGGCAGGAACAAATTATAGAAGAACATCAGCGGAGCGGACAGCAGCAGCGCTGAGCCTTCAGTTTTTTGAATCGCCAGGGACTTCGGTGCAAGCTCCCCCAGCACAATATGTAAGAAGGTAATTATCGAGAAACCGATAATCACAGATACCGTGGAGATCAGGGTCTGATCCGAAACACCAAGCTGATACATCAGCGGTTCAACCAGCAGCTCAGAGATCGCCGGTTCTCCGACCCAGCCGAGTCCCAGCGAGGCGAGCGTAATCCCGAATTGGGTGGCAGACAGATACGAATCCAGTCTTTTATTGACCTTCAGCGCATACCCGGCCATTTTGTTGCCTTCGCTGACCAGCTGGGTCAGACGTGACTGTCTGACCTTCACCAGCGAGAACTCCGCCGCAACGAAGATCCCATTCAATAATACGAGCACCAGAACGAGCAAAAGATTAAGCACTAAGCTTCCTATGTCAAATTCCGTATGCACTATAATAACGCCCCATTTCTACAGAGTGATCGCTTTTCTTGTCTTGAAATCAACCTCAGGATAATACATATCGGCTACCAGAAGGTTGGGCCCGCAGCAGCCAGCGGCATCGCAGTGGCAATTCACTTTCTGATTCAGCGGATGCTTAGTCTGCCACTCGGTGAAAATGTCATCCAGCCTGGTGCTGCTGATATTGCCAAATGCAGAAATATCGGCGAAATCTGTTACGAATACATCGCCCGTAAATAAATTTACGTTCACCCGGTTTCTTCCGTCCGGGTCATTGCGCAGGGTAACATTCTTCTCACTGCGCAGTCTGCGCAGCAGCAGCTGGTCTTCCTCGAGGAAGCTGCAGGCGAAGAACGGCAGCGTGCCGAACAGCATCCACATCTCAGGGTCACGGGCATCCAGCAGGGAATGAATGGCTGCATTCATCTCTTGGAGTGACAATACAGGCAGCTTCGAAGCAAAGCTGGAGGCATACATCGGATGCACCTCATGGCGTCTTGCTCCCATCTCCCCGATCAGCTTGTGGATCTGCGGGAGCTTGGTATGCGTACGGTAATTAATCATCGACTCCGCGGAGATCAGCATACCGTCATCGCTAAGCCGGCGGGAATTCTCCAGCATGGTGTCATACAGCCGGTAGGCGGCTTCCTTCGAGACCGGATGTCCGCTGTTCGCGAAGCCCACCTCATGGAAGTCATCCCCGTTAACGTAGTTGAAAGAGATATGCATGACATCCAGGTATGGAAGCAGCTGCTCATAACGGGAATACGGCATGGTAAGATTCGAGTTGATCTGAGAACGGATCCCCCGCTCACGTGCATATTTCAGCAGCGGCACAATGGTGTTCTCCACAGTTCCGGCACGGAACATCGGCTCCCCGCCGGTGATGCTGATGGTCTGCAGATGCTCTACCTCTTCCAGACGGCGCAGCATATTGGTGAGTGGCAGCAGCTCCCCCTCTTTCATAGTCAGGCTGTCTCCAACTGCGCAGTGCTCACAGCGCATGTTGCACAGATTGGTCACCGTCATCTCTACGCTGGTCAGCACATGCCGCCCGTGCTGGCGAAGAGAGGTAATCGGATCCCAGGGATCGAACTCCGGCGACAGCTCTTGTACAGGTATTGACGATGATGATGGCTCTAATATACTCATTTCTTAATGCTCCTTTAATGCTTATTCCTTATTATTAACCCAAAACAATTGAAAAAGAACGATAACTTACGCTATATCATACCACGACAAGTGAAAAACTGCGCATTTGCCGCTTATTTGCTTTGATTTCAAAAAAACAGCAAGGCTGAGAATACAGCTCCGCAGCCAAGCGGACGCCTGTATTCTTTCCTCGCTGCTAACAACGCCTATCAAGTGCTCTTCACTATAATTTCTCCGCCATCAGTCACATCTACAATGACTACAGAGAGGGCCTTGCCCAGATCATGCTCATATGGGGTGACCGGTTCCCCTTCCGGGCCGTTAAGCACGCGTACAACAGGTCTGTGCGGTATGCTGGGATCAATCTTGACCACAACACCGCTCTCGCCGGTGCTAAGCTTGACGGTAAGCCCCAGAGGATAGATCGCCACACGGTCCCTGAAAATCTCCAGCTGCTTCTGCTCATACAGCGTGCCGGAGCCGACGTACAGCGCCTCGACCGCCTGATGAGGCAGCATGGCTTTTTTGTAGATCCGGTTGGAGGTCATCGCATCATAGGAATCCGCCACACCCAGCCACTTCGCATATTCATGAATCTGCGGACCAGTCAGACCGCGCGGATATCCGGAACCGTCGATCCGCTCATGATGCTGCAGTGCACAATGGGCCGCGAGCAGCGGGATATTCGGCTCTTCCTTAAGAATCCGGTAACCGATCTCGGTATGCGCCTGCATGTGCTTGAATTCATCTTCACTGAGCATCCCGGGCTTCTGAACAATTTTGACCGGAATCTGTGTCTTGCCGATGTCATGCAGCAGCGAACCGAGTCCGATGACCCGCAGTTCTTCCTTGCTGTAGCCATGGGCAATGCCAAGCACCAGTGTGTAGAGGCATACATTCAGGGAATGCACATAAAGATAGTTGTCTGCGGTGTGCATATCCAGCAGCATAATCATCGGATCTTCCTGAGCCGACATATCGTCCAGTATGGAATCCATCACTTTGGAGAACTTCTTATCCAGGTGGTAGAAGCCTTTGGTAATTCCCGAAGCGCCGGACATTTGCTGAAATTGATTTCTGATTACCTTGAGCGCCTGATTTCGCGTCTCATCCTGCAGCATTCCGGGAATCACGACATCTTCCGTGACGGAATCCTCTATATAGATATAGCCGATATCGATCCTAGCGAGCCGCTTGATCAGGGCATCAGTAAGCTCTACTCCATCAGCGAGCAGAACCAGTCCTTCATCATTATAAATTTTTTTACCCAGCTTCATTCCCGCCTGAAGCCGATTCACGGATACTAAACGCACCTTGGCTCACTCCTGCCTTTAACGGTAAATTGCTATTCTGCTTCGGAATCCTTGGGTCAAACGCTGTGCCTATACCGTTACCTTGAGCGACCGGACAAGCGGATGTATGTAAGACTGCCTCTCTTGCCCGGTGATGCTAAGCCGGGTGAGCTTAACGCATAATGAACAGCCAGAAGACGGCCGCAAGTATGAACCGGTAAATCGCGAAATGGGTCGGTCTGATCTTCTGGATCATCCTCATGAACAGAACAACTACCACATAGGCCACCACGAAAGAAATCACGAAGCCAATGGCGAAATACCAGATCGTATCATTCGTGAAATTGCGGTAGGAATCCAGCAGTTCATAGCCAGAGGCCGCACACATAATCGGAATCGCGATGAGGAAGGAGAAATCCGCCGAAGCCTTGTAGCTGACCCCGCTGAGCATCCCCCCGGAGATTGTCGAACCGGAACGGGAGAACCCTGGCCAGAGTACGGAAATAATCTGATAGAGTCCGATGGCCAGCGCCTGCCCGTAGGACAGATCATCCAGCTCATGCGCGGTCACGCGAATCTTGCGTTTGTTGACCCATTCCGCGATGATCATCAGAATCCCGCCGGCCACCAGTGCCCAGAGAACCGTAGATGCGCCGAACAGGCCTTTGATGAAATCACGGGCGAAAAAAGCTACCGCTAGCGCAGGCACTATACCCAGCAGCACATGAATCAGGTTCAGGCGTGATGCCGGCATGACTCCGCCTCTGCTTCTGCCGCTGCGGCCGATCCCCAGCAGATTCAGAATCCGCTGGCGGTAGACAATGGCAATGGCCAGAATGGCCCCAAGCTGAATCACGATCTCATACGTCTTCATAATGGAATCCTGCTCGTCAAACCCCAGCAGCTTCGTGGTAAGAATCATGTGTCCCGTTGATGATACCGGGATAAACTCGGTTATTCCTTCTACAATTGCCAGAATTATTGCTGTAATTGTATCCATATAATCCTCCTGATCTAGTCAATGAAACCTGGTGCAGCTATGACTTCTAATGTTTGCATGAATTGCGGGATGTATCAGGTGGCCAGGCTCACCCAGCGGGCAACTTCGCTCTCGTCGAGACTCCCCGGGCGCTGGAGCTCCATCCGCAGCAGATCGCGCAGAAAATGAGGCAGCAAATAGACAGGCTCCCGGCCATTCGCTATACTCTCATACCCGGTGCGGAATGTAAACATATCCAGCGTGCCGACGCTATACTCCCGTCCGTCTTCCAGCTTCTCTCCGCCGACAAAAATCGCAATACCGTTATCATACGGCATGACCCTTGGATCGTACAAGATTTTTAATCCGTCGACAGCCAGACTGCCCAGCATATTCCCCCGGAATCCGTAGCCGTAGATTACCTTGTTGCGGTATTCCTCCATTAGACTCTGTTCCAGCGCAGTGCGGATATCCTTGCCGGTAAGCTGCACAATGCACGGATTAATCGGGGAAGGGCATAGGGCATGCAGCATGCCTGCCGTAATATTGCCCTCCGGCAGGGAGCCGAGCAGCTGCCCGGAATTGACAAGCGAGAAGGAGCTGCCCGTGAAGCGGCGGACAGCCTGTGCCAGCAGGTTGCCAAACGGGGATTCGCCCTGCAGGTCGAGCGGCAGCCCGCGGTCGCTGATGGCAACGGTCTCCTGCAGCACCTCACGGCCGCGCTGCAGGTGAATTGCTGCCGCCGGAGCGATGATCTCTTCAGTCAGCGCGCCATTGACTGCCGTACATCCCCCTTCAGCCAGCCGGAAGGCTCCGTCCGGCTGCTCCCGCTCAAATACCAGCCGTCCGAGATACCGGCCGAATTTGCCGGCGCCGCATACGGCCGTGCCGCCTATCATCTGCGGCTTCTCCAGCATGTGGTGGGTGTGTCCGCCCAGAATGGCATGTACACCTTCCAGATTCTCTGCCAGCTTCTGGTCTGCGGGCAGCCCCAGATGAGACAGAATAATCAGGATATCCACTTGCGGTGCCAGCAGTTCACACTGCTCGCGCAGCGCTTCTTCAGGGTCCAGCACATCCCAGCCCAACAGGGAGTAGAAGGAAGTGAACGCTGCCGTGGCACCGGTCAGCCCGATCTTGATCCCGTCCTTCTCCAGGATGGCATGGCGCTGCATCCAGTGCGGAGGCTCTCCGGTTGCAGACTCCAGGAAGTTGCAGCAGACAACAGGACACTGGATGCCGGTAAATATAGCCGAGAGCATCTCCTGTGAGAAGGTAAGGCCTTCGTTGTTGCCGATAGTTACGGCATCATATCCGGTCAGATTAATAATATCGATGTTAGCCTGCCCCATCGTGCCTTCCGTCTCTACGGCAGCCCTGTCCATATGGTCGCCGATATCCAGCAGCAGCACCGGACCTTCGCCTGCAGCAGCCTTCATTGCAGAAATCTCTGCCGCGACAGGACTCATCATTTCAAAATGGCTATGTATGTCATTGGTATGAAGAATGGTTAATCTTTGCGGCTCAGGCTTCATAAGCTTGCTTCCCTCCCACTTGTACAGCCGTTTATAGTGTAAGCGGCAGGCTTGTGCTCTTCTAGAGTTAGCATAACATTTTCAGGCTCATTATGGTATATTGTAATCATTATAAGCTGTCCTAACTTATGTAATTACGAGGTGATTAAATCATGCATGTGTCCATTCGACTGTTTGCGGGTCTGGCCGAAGTCATCGGCTCCTCTACTCTGACATTTCATGCCCATGAGTCGCCTTTGACAGCCGGCAAACTGAAAGAACTGCTCTCCGCTTCGTATCCCGATGCTGCTCCGCAGATCAATGTATCCCTGGTTGCTGTTGACCGGGAATATGCCCCGGATGATACAGAGATTGCCGAAAGCTCCGAGGTGGCATTGATCCCGCCCGTATCCGGCGGAGAACCTGAAGCTGCCGCTGACGAGACAGCAGACGGCCTGTTCAGCATTACGGATCAGCCCTTGAAGGCTGAGCTGCTCCTGGAGAAGGTACAGGATGTTAACCACGGAGCCTCACTCCTCTTTGTCGGCACCACCAGGGAGATGACTGGAGATCAGCAGACAACCGCCCTTCATTATGAAGCTTACGTGCCCATGGCGCTGAAGAAGCTGCAGGAAATAGGCCTCGAGATTCAAGAACGCTGGCAGGCTCACTGCGCAATTGCACACCGGATCGGGCTCGTAGGGATCAAAGAAGCCAGTGTTGTCATTGCCGTGTCCGCACCGCATCGTGATACCTGTTATGAGGCCAGCCGTTACGCCATTGAGGCGCTTAAAGTCTCAGTCCCCGTATGGAAAAAGGACATCCGGGATTCAGGCTCACAGTGGCTCGGGAAAGATCTCCAGGCTGAAGAATCCTCCAGCTATAAACAGTACTCCTAAACCATTGAATATTCCCGACTTTGTTGCTATGCTGGAAAAAATCGCTATAGTAAGGTGGCATATTCATTGAGAGTACACGTCATGGATCTAAAACCGGGTGATCATCTGCGGATGGATACCTTCAGCTCACGCGGGCTGCATGTACTCCCCAAAGGATCACGGCTTCAGTTGGAGGAGATCGCCAAGCTGATACAGCATGGCGTAGATTATGTAGATATTGAAACGGTGCAGGAAGAACCCGCACCCTCAAGCAGGTCCTCAATCATCCAGGCTGCTTCCGGCAGCTTCGACATCATGATCGATGGTTTTGAATCTCTATATATGGAAGCACTCACTAAGGGAAGCTTCAATCAGTCCGTTGTAGACGATATTCTCCAGCCGACGCTATCCACGCTCGACAAACACAAAGATGTCGTCTCACTCCTTCTGCTGCTTGACCGGGAAGACAATTATACCTACAACCATTCCCTGCAGGTAGGGATGCTATCTTATTATATTGCCTCCTGGCTGGGATATTCCAAGGCGGAGTGTTATGAGATCGGCCGTGCAGGATACCTGATCGATATCGGCAAATGCCGGATCTCCCCTGATATTCTGAACAAACCCGGCAAGCTGACCGCTGCCGAATTCGACGAAATCAAACTACATACGGTTTACGGGCACGAAATCATTCAGAATTCCATGAATGATCCTTTCACAGCTTTAGTCGCCTTGCAGCATCATGAACGTGAAGACGGCTCCGGCTATCCGCATCAGCTTACCAAGAACGATATTCATCCTTATGCCCAGATTGCAGCGGTCGCCGATATATACAGCGCCATGACCTCCCACCGGGTCTACCAGTCCAAGCAGGAACTGATTTCCGTACTGCGCGAGATCAACTCGCTCAGCTTCGGCAAGCTGAACGGCAAACCGGTACAAGCCTTCATTCAGCATCTGATGCCTAATTTTATCGGCAAACGCGTACTGCTCAGCACCGGAGATATGGGTGTAATCATTATGAACAACCCTCTGGATGTCTTCCGTCCGCTCGTACAGAGCGAAGGCAAATTCCTTGATCTGTCGCGCGAACGCAAAATTGCGGTCGTGGAGATCTATATGGAATAGGCCGGTTACATATAAATTCTTGCAAAAAGGAGATTCCTGAACCCGGATACGGGTCAGCGAATCTCCTTTTCTTTTAAAGCAGGCTATAGTTCTTCACCATTGCTGGCGATGACCTTTTTGTACCAATAGAAAGAGTCTTTCTTCGAACGGTCCAACGTTCCGTTGCCGTCATCATCCAGATCCACGTAGATGAAGCCGTAGCGCTTCGACATTTCCGAAGTAGACATACTCACCAGGTCAATCGGTCCCCAGCTTGTATAGCCGATCAGTTCCACACCGTCCATAATGGCTTCCTTCATCTGGGCAATATGCTGCCTTAGATAATCGATACGGTAGCTGTCATGGATGGAGCCGTCCGGCTCAACCTTGTCATACGCACCAAGCCCATTTTCAACGATGAACAGCGGTTTCTGGTAACGGTCATACATCGTGTTCAGCATAATCCGCAGCCCGGTCGGGTCGATCTGCCAGCCCCATTCCGAGGCCTTGAGATAAGGATTTCTTATCCCGCCGAACAGATTACCCTGCGCCCGCTCCCCTTCCGGACTAACAGACAGCGTGAGGGTCATATAGTAGCTGAATGCCACATAATCCACCGTGTACTGCTTCAGAAGTTCATCATCGCCCGGCTCTTTGTGGAGTTCAATATTGTGCTCTGCAAAATAACGGTCCATATATTTCGGATATTCGCCGCGTGCATGGACATCGGTGAAGTACAGGTTCAGCTGATTCTCATGCTGGTTCAGCCGCACATCCTCGGGATTACAGGTAGCCGCATAGCTCTCCATCCGCGCCAGCATACAGCCCATCCGGGAACCGGGGATAATCTCATGCACCAGCTTGGTAGCCAGCGAGCTCGCAATGAACTGGTGATGCAGGGCCTGGTATATCGTCTGCAGCTTATTCCCGGCACGGTCAATGACAACACCGCCGCCGGTGAACGGGCTAAGGGTCATCATGTTGATCTCATTGAAGGTGATCCAGTATTTCACTTTATCCTTATAACGCCGGAACACCGTTTCGGCATAGCGGGTGAAGCAGCCCACAAGTTCGCGGGAGGCCCAGCCGTTGTATTTCTGCGTCAGACCGAGCGGAGTTTCGTAATGCGCCAGGGTAACCAGCGGCTCTATCCCGTATTTATGCAGCTCATCGAATACATCGTCGTAGAATTTAAGACCGGCCTCATTCGGCTGGGCATCATCGCCATTCGGATAAATCCGGGCCCAGTTGATCGACAGACGGAACACCTTGAAGCCCATTTCAGCAAATAAAGCGATGTCCTCTTTGTAGCGGTGGTAGAAGTCGACCCCTTCACGTTTCGGGAAACGTGCGTTGAATTCGCCGGACAGTATTTGAGCGATCCGCTCGGAGCTGATTTCGATGGCATGATCATTGCTGCGCTCTGCCTTCGGCACATAAGCTACCATATCCGCACTGGACAGGCCTTTTCCGCCCTGATCAAAAGCGCCTTCCAGCTGGTTCGCGGCCGTAGCCCCGCCCCACAGGAAGTTATCCGGAAATTTCTGTTTGAAATTAGTCATGTGTATCTCCTTTTTATAAGTCGTAAGTACCTGCTCATTGAAGCACGGGTTCTAGTGTATTAGGGTTAGCAAAGCTTCGCCGTTTGTCACTTCGCTTCCGGTATTCTTCAGAACATCGAGGTATTCTGCCGAGTTGGTGACAATGACCGGAGTCGCTGTTACAAAGCCTGCCGCACGGATAGCTTCCAGGTCAAATTCCAGTATGAGCTGACCCTGCACGACCTTATCTCCCTCTTGTACCTTTTTGTCAAAATGTTTACCTTTCAGCTTCACCGTGTTGACTCCTACATGGATCAACAGCTCTGCGCCGCCATCCGAAGTAATGCCAATCGCATGCCCTGTCGGGAATACCGTGGTTACCGTTCCGTTCACCGGAGAAGTCAGCTTTCCGGAGGACGGCTCGATGACAATGCCTTTACCCATTGCGCCGGAAGCAAAAGCTTCATCGGGCAGGCTTTCGAGCGGCTGCAGTGCTCCTGCCAGAGGACTTACCACCAATTCTTTGTCAATCATCGTGGGTGTAGTTGGGGTAGCCGGTCCGCTTGAGTTAACAGAAGCTGCAGTATCAGCTGCCGGGTCATCAAATCCAAGGACAAATACCAGAATGGCAGCGAGCAAGAAGGCTACGAGTATCCCAATGATTACCCAGAGGAATCCAGTTCCGAAATAAGTCGGCAAGGCCAGCAGTCCCGGCAAGGAGAAGGACAGTGCTCTTGCGCCGCCTTGTGCAATAATCGCCCCACCGATCGCACCGGAGATACAGGCATAGATGAACGGTTTCTTGAGCTTCAGGGTAACCCCGTAGATTGTCGGTTCAGTAATCCCGAAGATGGCTGCCAGTGTGGAAGAACCGGCCAGAGCTTTGAGCTGCGGGTTCCTGGATTTCAGGAATACGCCGAATACTGCACCGGCCTGAGACAGAACTGCTGCGCAGAGTATTGGCAGCATCGTATCATACCCCAGCGTAGCAATGTTGCTGAGCATGATCGGCACAAAGCCCCAATGCACGCCGAAGATCACGAATACCTGCCAGAATGCCCCGGCAATAGCCCCGGCAACCAAAGGACTAAGATTGTACAACCAGGTATAACCGGAAGCCAAACCGTCACTGATCAGTGAGCCTACAGGTCCGAAGGCCAGGAACGTAAGCGGAATTACAATTAAGAGCGCGAACATGGGAACCAGAATATTTCGGACCGATTCATGAATGAACGAACGGAACCATTTCTCCACATAGGATTGTACCCATACCGCCAGAATGATCGGAATTACACTGGAGGAATAGTTAATCAGCACAATCTTGATCCCCAGGAAGTTCAGCGGGTCCGGCGAACCCACAGCAGCAATTACCGAAGGGTATATCAGCGCCCCGGCTACTGCTATGGAGACAAATTGATTAGCTTTAAATTTACGCGCCGCTGTAACTGCCAGGAACACAGGCAGGAAGTAGAACACGCTGTCCGACGCTGCATTGAGAATCAGATACGTACCGCTGGTGCCGCTGATCCATTCCAGCGAGAGAATCAAAGCCAACAAGCCCTTGAGAATCCCTGCACCGGCGAGCGCACCGAGAATCGGAGAGAAAATGCTTGAAATAATATCGACCGCTTTGCCGACTACACCGGTACTTTCGGAGCTTTCGTCATTACCGCTTTTCTCTGCATCCTGCAAAGAGGTTTCCTTCATAATCTGCTCAAACACCTGGCTGACATTGTTGCCGATAACGACCTGGAACTGGCCGCTGTTCTCCACCACGGTAATGACTCCCGGCGTTTTTTCAAGCGCTGCTTTATTGGCCTTGCTGTTATCCTTCAATTTGAATCTCAGGCGTGTTGCACAATGGAATACGGAATTCACATTACCTTCTCCGCCAACGAGTGTAATAATCTGTTTGGATAAGTCTTTATTGCTCACTTGGGTATGCTCCTTTATATTTCTCGATTGATTAAACATCGCTGCAAAGGCGGGTTGTGCCAGCAAGTTCTATTATCCCCCCCTGCAGACAAGAAAAACCTGAACTCAGGGCAAAAGGGCGTCAAAAAACGCTAGTTTTGCCATCAGTTCAGGTTTTGCCTGCATTACCAGTTACACCCTGTAGGATGGAAAATATGAAGTTAGAGGGTTCGCTTAGGGGATGTGTTATTCCAGACTGTTACGGTCCGTCACCCGCTGGATGTGAATGGTCAGATAGACATATTCATCCTTGCTTAAGCTCTGGCCATGGGATTTCTCCAGATACTCATTGATCTTGCTTGCACATTCGAAGGCCTTGACATAAGTCTGCCTCACCTGGTTATACAGAAACTCCTCGCCGCTGTTATTGCTCTCCTTCTTCAGGATCCGCATGGAGAAATACTGCAGATGCGTCAGGAACCGCGAGTAATTCAGCGAAGTCTCATCAAGCACCAGCTTGTAGTGATAGGTAACAATATTCAGAATATTCTGCACGATTTCCGTCATCTTGACGGTTGATCTCATCTCATTGCCGCCATCCATCCTGGCATTCACCAGATGCAGGGCAATAAAACCGGCTTCATCTTCACCTAGCGCTAGGCCCGTTGCCTGCTCGATAATCTTGAGGGCATCCAGCCCGATCTCATATTCCTTCTTGTAAAAGCGTTTGATTTCGAACAGCATCGCGTTCTTCAGCATGATTCCCTTTTCGAAACGCTGCAGCGCAAAATGAATGTGGTCCGTCAGCGTCAGGTACAGATTATCACTCAGCTCTGTGCCCAGCACCCCGTTCGCATACATCACGATCTCATTGGCCAGCTCCAGATGCACCACTGGAATATCATTCAGCAGCTCTGTCAGCCGTGCCGTGAATTCGTTCTCATTGAGCAGGAAAATCTTGTCCACCTTAGCCGGATCTACATAATCCCCTGCCACCTTGTTGAAGGAAATCCCTCTGCCCATGACAATGACTTCCTTGCCTTTCTGATTCTTGGTCAGAAGTACATTGTTGTTCAGTACCTTCTCGATAATCATCTCTATCTCACCTCCTGCCATATAGTTTGTACAAAAAAAGCCTAAGTTGATCCCAATATCATTAAGAAAATGATACTCGCATCAGCTTAGGCATTGCCCGCGTTACCGGTCACAATCCTGTATTACTGTTATTGTAGCATAAAAAAAAGCGATTTCAAGAACTTTATTTTCCCCGGTTTGAATCCCGGCCTCCAAGGCTAGGCTGATAGCAAACGATCATTTGGAGGAGATAACCTATGCTTGCAGTTCATCAGCGCCTTGCGGAGCTGTATACCCTAAGTCTGAAGCGGCCGCTGGCCGCAGCGGAACGTGACGAGCAGCAGCACTGCCTTCATGTCAACACGGTGTACTGCTGGGAAATGGCCCGGCTGAACAATGAAGCCATGCTGGCGGCACATACGAAAGACTCTCAGTGGCAGCAGGAGATCAGTGCACAGATGCTGGAGGTCCGGGTAACCGGCAGAGCCGCCAAGCGGCAGGGGTGAATTCTATAAAAATAACAGCAGCCCTCCCTGCTAATTAAAGTGTGCCGGGGAGGGCTGCTGTTTGTCTTCTGCTATAAGAAGCGGAACTGCGCTTCAATTAAACCGTTATAAATGCCGTCACGCTCGGTAAGCTCGGCGTGATTGCCTTCTTCCTTGATCTCGCCATGATCCAGCACCACAATCTTATCCGCATGGCGGATGGTGGAGAGCCGGTGGGCTACGATGAAGGAGGTCCGGCCCTGAAGCAGCAGCTTCAGCGCTTCTTGGATCTTGATCTCCGTCTCCGTATCGATACTGGCTGTCGCTTCATCCAGAATCAGAATCCGCGGATCGGCGAGCAGCGCCCGGGCGAAGGACAGCAGCTGGCGCTGGCCCATGGACAGTGCGCTGCCGCGCTCTTCAACTTCGGTCTCATAGCCACCCGGCAGCTTCATGATGAAGTCATGAGCATCCACTGCCTTGGCAACTTCTTCAATCTCCTCATTTGTAGCATCCAGCCGTCCAAACCGGATATTGTCCCGGATCGTTCCTGAGAAGATGAAGGTATCCTGGAGCACGATCCCGATCTGTTCCCGCAGACTCTGCAGGGTTACATCACGGATATCTCTGCCGTCGATCGTGATGTCGCCGCTCTTGATATCATAGAACCGGCCGATGAGGTTGATGATCGTGCTTTTACCGGAGCCGGTATGGCCGACGAGGGCAATCGACTGGCCGGCTTTCACATCGAGATCAATGCCTTTGAGCGCGGCGCGGCCTTTTTCATATTCAAATACGACCTTGTTAAAGTGAATGTCTCCCTGAATCTTGGACAGCGGCGTTGCACCCGGCTTATCCTGAACCGCAGGCTGCTCATCGAGATACTCGAAGATCCGCTCCGAGGAAGCCATGGCCACCAGCAGCTGATTGTACATCTGGCCGAGGCGGTTGATCGGGTCCCAGAAGTTACTGACATACGTACTGAAGGCTACCAGGAAACCAACGGTAAGCTCACCGGACTGGATCAGATAAGCCCCGAACCAGAAGAGAATCATCGTTCCGAAGCCGCCGGTGACTTCAATAATCGGACCGAACGCCTGGTTCATTGCCGAAGCCTTGTTCCAGGATTTCCGGCTGTCCATGTTCATGGCATCGAAATAATGCATATTTTCTTCTTCCTGGGTGTAAGCCTGGGTCACGCGAATCCCCTGAATCGATTCATTCAGATGGGAGTTGATCCGGGAATTCTTCATCCGCACATCCTGCCAGGCGATCCGGATCCGCTGCCGCAGCTTGGTGGAGATCAGGAACATAACCGGTACAGTAATCATTACCGCAAGTCCCAGCTTCCAGTTGATCAGCAGCAGAATGACCATAATGCCGACCAGCTGCACACAGTCGATCATTAGATTGACGACCCCATTCGTGAACAAATCCTGCAGCGAGTTGATATCATTCGTCACCCGCACCAGTACTGATCCGGCCGGTCTTTTATCGAAGAAGTTGAAGGAGAGCTTCTGAATATGGCGGAACAGATCCGAACGCAGATCATAAATGACCCGTTGCCCGATCACATTCGTATACTTAATCCGGTACACACCGGCGATCCACTGGATCAGATATAGCACAATAACACTGGCCGTCAGCGTGTATAGCAGCGTAAGACTTGAGTTGCCGTCCTCGGGAGCAATTGCCTTATCGATCGCCATACTTGTCAGGAACGGAACCGTCAGCTTCGTCACTGTACCCAGAATCATCATTACCGCGACGAGCGGCAGCATCTGCCTGGCATACGGCTTCATATAGCCGAACAGGCGGGTGAACTGCTTCCAGTCAAAAGCCTTGTCAATCACGTCATCATCCTTATAGACGAAACGCTCCTCCAAAGTCTGTTCCTCTGCCTTGCTGTTATCCTTCTCTAATGGCGCACTTGCGGTCTGCTTGGATGTCTCAAGCTTCATGCCGGATCACCTGCCCCTAGTTCATTATCCCTGGCCAAATAATCGGCATATTGAATCCGGTATACATCCTGGTAAGGTCCCGGAACCTCAATCAGTTCCTTATGCGTACCTTGCTGCACCATCTTCCCTTCATTCATAACTATAATCTGGTCGGCATGGCGCAGAGAGGAAATCCGGTGGGCAATGATCAAGGTTGTACGTCCGCGCATAACCTCCTGGAATCCTGCCTGAATCTCATGCTCCGTCTCCATGTCGACCGCGCTGGTCGCATCATCCAGAATGAGAATCCGCGGGTTCTTCAGCAGCGCGCGGGCAATGGCAATCCGCTGCTTTTGTCCGCCGGATAGGCCCATCCCGCGTTCACCTACCACGGTATCATAGCCCTCCGGCATCTCCATAATGAACTCATGCGCCTTCGCCAGCTCGGCGGCACGGATGATTTCATCCATGCTGACATTTTTGAGTCCATAGGAGATATTATTGCGGATGGAGGAGGAGAACAGGAACGTCTCCTGGAACACCGTCGAAATCTGTGCCCGCAGACTGCGGACCTGGAATTCACGGATATCCACCCCGTCGAGCTTGATACTTCCCTGATTCACATCATAAGCGCGCATCATCAATTGGGTAATGGTTGACTTCCCGGAGCCGGTTCCTCCCAGGAATCCGATGACCGCACCTGGCTCAGCATGGAAATGAATATCCTTGACTGCCGGCATCTTGTTCCCGTAAGCAAAAGTAACATGATCGAAATCCACTTCGCCTTTCACTTCGGACGGTACAAGCTCACTTGCATTCTCTTTATCCTTCACATCGATCTGCTGATTAAGGACTTGAAGCACGCGTTCTCCGGATGCCTTGGACTGGGTATAGTTGTTGATTTGGAAGCCAAGGCCCCATACCGGGCCGATAATATACCAGATCAGGCTGAAGAAAGCGACGAGTTCTCCGAGCGACATATGCTTGTTAATGACCAGTGTACCGCCAACCCCCAGCAATATCGCTACACTGACCGAAGCCAACAGCTCCATCACAGGGAAGAATTTACTCCATAGCTCGGCGGCAAAAATCTGATTATCCTTATAACGTTCATTACGGTGTGAGAACTTCTCAACTTCGTAAGCCTCTCTGGCAAACGATTTGACTGTTCTCACACCGGTGACATTCTCCTGTACAGCCGTTGTCAGGGAGCTTAACGCCAGACGCATCTCCTGAAAGGCCGGGTGAATCTTGGATTCGAATCTGAGTGCAACTACAGCCAGGAACGGCATAGTGATCAGAGTAACCAGCGTAAGCTGCCAGTTGATTGTGAACATCATGATGGAACCGAACAAAACCATGAAAAATACATTCAGCAATTGGGCAAATCCGAAGCCGATGAACATCCGGATCGCTTCCAAATCCCCGGTCAGCCGGGACATCAGGTCACCTGTCTTCGCCGTATCATAGTAACGGAAGGACAGGAATTGCAGCTTCTCATAGCAGGCATTGCGCAGCCGGTAGGCCAGAAAATTCCCCAGCCGTCCACCGAAGAAGCCATGGGCAAATTGCAGGCAGGCCTTAACAATAATTACAGCAAGCACACTAAGAGCGAGTACGGGCACCTCAGTAAACTTTAGGGGAACAATAACATCATCAATCAATCTCCTTAACAAATTGGGGGTAATAAGCCCCACTGCAGTTGCGGCCGCCAAACATATAATCGACAGAATCAAATAATGCAGTTTCTCCCGATAAAAGCCCCGCAGTTGCCTGAGAACATCCATATCTCTCCTCCTTAAAGCTTTACGAAGTAAAGCTACTTCGTAAGCATGGTCTTAGCCCCCAAACCTCACATCTTAAGCCACCTTTTTATGCGCTTTCAATTTAGGGACTTTAAGCAGTTTATCACCCATGATTTAATGCGGCAAAGGGGAGAAATGAGCATTTTCCTTGTTTTTTCGGAAAAAACTAGGCTTAAGCAGGTAGTAAAGCCCTCCCATAGCTTTAATTCCTCCTATTTCCTCGTAAATACTGCTCAATTAAGATATAGCAAGATTCAACCCTGCGAAACTGCTTTTTGGCCGTCCGTTAAAAGGAATATTATGTATTAATATTACAAAAGCGTCGCTGCAAGCCTTTAACGGACCCCTCCTGCCTGAGGCGGACTGAAAATCCGCTAATCGGGCAAATCAGGAGGATTTGCCCGTCACCCGGACTCACATTCCTTTATTTGGCCGTTCGACCCTACCTTCAGACGCGAAAATACAGGATAACGGAATCTCAGTCCGCTTCATCGTGACTACACACAAAAAAGCACAAGCAGCAGAACATAACAGCTATGCTCCGGTGCTTGCACTTGTTCATTAAGCTTGTTTCATCCGATTTGCCATGGACCTAATCCTTAACCGGTCCGTAGCTGGCAACAACCACACCCGGGGAGAATCTCCGGGTATCTGTCAAGTGCAGTCCCTGCTCCTTAAGTCCTTCACCGAATAGCCGTTTGCCGCTGCCAAGCAGCACCGGGAATACCATCAGGCGGAATTCATCCACGAGACCCAGACGGATCAGGCTCTGTACCAGCGTACAGCTGCCGAATACCAGGATATCTCGGCCCGGCTGCTGTTTAAGCTTAGTTATCTCCTCCGGCAGGTTGTCCTTAATGAGGCTTGAATTGTTCCAGGTGACTTCGGAGAGCGTTGTGGAGACGACATGTTTGGCATAACCGTTCATCATCTCGCCGTATTCCCCGGTCTGCTCCAGCATATTGGGCCAGGCAGCGGCAAATGCCTCATACGTCACACGCCCCAGCAGCAGAGCATCGGCATCCTTCAATTCACCGAACTTGTATTTCTCCTGTTCTTCACTTCCATAGGCGAAAGTCCACTGCGGATTCTCCATTACTCCATCGAGCGTCAAAAACTCTGATACGACCAATTTTCTCATCGGGGCCTCCTTGGGACCGGAAAGATATAATTTACGCGGTTTCTCCTGTGTCCACTACATTATTTCACGTTGTACAATTTCCCATACCACATAAAAATGCCCACAGATCTTAGACAATATTGCGTCAAGAATCTGTGGGCACGTACTGGATATTACTTGGTTATACTCGAAGCTTCTGTTTAACCGATGCTTCCTTCCATTTCGAACTTAATCAATCTGTTCATCTCTACCGCATATTCCATCGGCAACTCTTTGGTGAACGGTTCGATGAAGCCCATAACGATCATCTGCGTAGCCTCAGCTTCCGTCAGGCCGCGGCTCTGGAGATAGAACAGCTGCTCTTCAGAGACCTTGGATACTGTAGCTTCATGCTCAAGCACGATGTTATCGTTCATGATCTCATTGTAAGGAATCGTGTCCGACGTGGACTGGTTATCCATAATGAGCGTATCGCATTTGATATTAGACTTCGCACCTTCCGCCTGACGGCCGAAGGAAGCGAGTCCGCGGTAAGTGACCTTGCCGCCATGCTTGCTGATCGACTTGGAGACGATGGTGGATGTGGTGTCCGGTGCCAGATGAATCATTTTGGCGCCTGCATCCTGGTGCTGGCCTTTGCCTGCTACTGCGATGGACAATACCGAACCCTTGGCTCCGCGGCCTTTAAGCACGACAGCCGGGTATTTCATTGTCAGCTTGGAACCGATGTTGCCGTCTACCCATTCCATGGTGGCATTTTCTTCGGCTACCGCACGTTTCGTTACAAGGTTGTAGATATTCGGCGCCCAGTTCTGAATGGTCGTGTAACGAACACGGGCATTCTTCATGCACAGAATTTCAACCACTGCACTATGCAGGGAGTTGGTACTGTAGATCGGTGCGGTACAGCCTTCGACGTAATGCACGAAGCTATCCTCATCTGCAAGAATCAGCGTACGCTCAAATTGTCCCATGTTCTCGGAGTTGATCCGGAAGTAGGCCTGCAAAGGCACTTCACATTTCACACCCTTCGGAACATAGATGAAGCTACCGCCGGACCAGACTGCACTGTTGAGTGCGGCGAACTTGTTGTCTGCCGGAGGAATGATCGTCCCGAAGAACTTCTTGAACAACTCCGGGTGATCACGCAGTGCAGAATCCGTATCTGTGAAGATTACACCCTGATCTTCAAGGTTCTTCTGCATGCTGTGGTAAACAACCTCGGATTCGTACTGCGCCGAGACACCGGCCAGGAATTTCTGCTCCGCTTCCGGAATGCCCAGCTTATCGAAGGTTTCCTTGATCTCGGAGGGCACTTCTTCCCAAGTCTTACCCTGTTTCTCAGAAGGTCTTACATAATATTGAATGTCCTCGAAATCCAGATCGTCCATATTGCCGCCCCACTGGGGCATTGGCATTTTGCGGAACTGCTCCAGGGATTTCAGACGGAAATTAAGCATCCATTCCGGCTCGTTTTTGATTGCGGAGATTTCCCGGACAATTTCTTCCGTGAGCCCTTTACCAGACTGGAATATCGACTTGTGCTCGTCACGGAATCCATACTGGTACTCTTCCATATCAGGCGCTTTCTTAGCCATGGTGTCAGCCTCCTTGTTTCTAATGTTGTGGGTGATTCTCTTCCGTATCTATGCCTTTGCGAAGCGCGTTCCAGGCCAGTGTGGCACATTTGATCCGCGCCGGAAATTTATTAACACCGGACAGGGCTTCAATATCTTCGTAGTCTCCGAAATCTGCTGCTTCACCCTTCATCAGAGAGGAGAAGCTGTCCGCCAGCTCAAGCGCATGCGCTACAGTCTGGCCTTTGACCGCTTCCGTCATCATCGAAGCCGACGACATGCTGATCGAACAGCCTTCGCCGCTGTAACGGGCATCCTTGACGATGCCGTCCTCTACCTTAAGCTGAAGCGTAATGCGGTCGCCGCAGGTAGGGTTGTTCAGCTCAATCTTCAGTGCGTCATCTTCGAATGAACCACGGTTCCGGGGATTTTTGTAATGATCCATAATTACGCGTCTATATAAGTCATCCAAGTTCATAGGCGAAATACTCCTTTGCCTTAATTAAGGCTTGAACCAGCGAATCTACATCCTGTTCCGTATTGTACAGGTAGAAGCTGGCCCGGGCTGTTGAGCTGACCTCCAGCCAGCGCATCAGCGGCTGGCAGCAATGATGTCCGGCACGGACAGCAACCCCTTCCGCATCCAGCACGGTAGCTACGTCATGCGGATGAACATCACCAAGGTTGAAGGTTACTACTCCAACCTGACGGTTCCGGGGACCGTAGATCGTCAGATCACTGATCTCTGACAGGCGCTCCTCCGCATAAGCGGCAAGCTGCATCTCATGACGGTGAATATTATCCAGTCCAACCTCCTGCAGGAAATCAATCGCTGCTCCCAGTCCAACGGCACCCGCAATAATCGGTGTCCCGCCTTCGAACTTCCAGGGCAGCTCTTTCCAGGTCGATTCGTACAGGCCTACATCATCAATCATCTCGCCGCCGAACTCGACAGGCTCCATGGCCTCTAGCAGTGCCTTCTTACCGTACAAAGCGCCGATTCCCGTAGGGGCAAGCATCTTGTGACCGGACAGTGCATAGAAGTCACAGTCCAGATCCTGCACATCCACCTTCATATGCGGCGTGCTCTGTGCTCCGTCCACCACGATTACGGCGCCGTTACGGTGAGCAATTGCTGCAAGCTCTTTGATAGGATGTGTGATACCCATAACATTGGATACATAAGCAATAGCTACGATCTTGGTCTGAGCCGTAATCGTCTTCTCTGCATCCTCCAGCGTCACCGTACCATCCTTCTGCAGAGGAATGAATTTCAGGGTTGCCCCTGTCTTCTTGGCCAGCTGCTGCCAGGGAATGAAGTTACTGTGATGCTCCATCTGGGTAATCACGATCTCATCCCCCTCCTGCAGGACAGAAGGTCCGTAAGAGGAAGCTACAATGTTAAGTGCGCTTGTAGTACCGCGTGTGAAAATAATCTCCTTCGTGCTGCGGGCATTAATGAACTTAGCCAGCTTCTCGCGGGCGCCTTCATATGCATCCGTTGCCCGGCTGCCCAGCGTATGCACTCCGCGGTGGACGTTGGCGTTATCCCATTCATAATAAGACTTGACCGCCTCAATGACCTGGCGCGGCTTCTGGGAAGTTGCCGCGCTGTCCAGATACACCAGCGGGTGGCCGTTAATATTCTGATTCAAGATGGGAAATTGCTCCCGAATTGAGCTGCTAATCATTGGCCTAACTTCCTTTCCACAAGAGATTGGAGCTGATTGCGCAGTCCCTCCAGTGGAATTTGCGACACAACAGGAGCCAGGAAGCCGTATATGATCAGTGTTTCTGCGTCATGCCGCGTAATTCCCCGGGACATCAGGTAATAGACTTGCTCGTAATTGACCTGTCCTACGGAAGCGGCATGGCCTGCAGTTACATCATCTTCATCTATAAGGAGGATCGGGTTGGCGTCGCCGCGTGCTTTGGGACTCAGCATCAGAACCTTCTCGGTCTGCTGCCCGTCCGCTCTTGTCGCACCTTTCTCGATCTTCGTAATTCCGTTAATAATGGAAGTGGCCGAATCCCGCATCACTGCGCGGGTAATCATATCACTCGGAGTGTTTCTGCCAAAATGCTGGGCCTGCGTAGTGTAGCTCAGCTTCTGCGAACCGGTACCTACAGCAATTACTTTGGCATCCGAGCTTGAGCCGTTACCCTTCAGCACAGACTTGGTGTCGCTGGCGGTATCGCCATAGTTCATCTCACCGATGATCCATTCGATCGTTCCGTCATTCTCCACTACCGCACGGCGGTAGGTAACATCCGTGGTGTCTTGCCCAAGCTGATGCACCGTAGCATAGCGTACTGTGGCACCTGCGCCTACAAATACCTCAACGGCCCCATTATGCAGACCCGCTTCGGACTTATCTGATACATAGTTATCCACGTAGGTTAATGAACTATTACTATCGGCAACAATCAGAATATGCGGAACAAATGCAGCCTCGGCATCATCCGTTAACAGCACCGCCTGCAGCGGGGTTTCGATGATGACATTCTTCGGAACATAGAGGAATACCCCGCCGTTCCACAGCGCTGCATGCAGTGCGGCGATGGAATGCTCTTCAGGCAATACTGCCTTATGCAGATAACGCTGCACCAGATCTCCATGCTCTCTGACTGCTGTCTGCAGATCGGTGAATATCACGCCTTGCGCAGCCAGCTCAGGAGCCAGACGGGCATATACGGCTCCCGAATTGCGCTGAATGATCAGGCTGCCTTCCTCCTGATCCTTAATCAGAGCGGCAATTGAAGCAGGTGCTTCGCCAAGAGATGTGAAAGTCTGGCTTGCCTTGTACTCTCCGTAGTTGTTAATGTTCCAGCGGTCAATCCGTGTCTTCTCCAGCTTCGGCAGGGCAAGCTCAGCGGCAAGCTCCAGTGCCTTCAAGCGGCTGTCCTTCAGCCAGCCCGGTTCGCCGCTGCTCTGCGATAATTCGCCGAGCTTCTGGGCATCCACGGGAAGAATGGTTTGCGTCGTCATAAGTGGTTTCCTCCTTCCAGCGTTTCTAAGCTTCTTGTCCTACAGTTTCGTCTTCAATGCCGAGTTCTTCCTTAACCCATTCATAACCTTCTGCTTCCAGACGTTCTGCAAGCTCCGGGCCGCCGGATTTCACAATCCGTCCCTGCATCATGACATGTACATAATCAGGTTTGACGTAGTTAAGCAAACGCTGATAGTGAGTGATAACCAGGAATCCGCGTTCCGGACTGCGCATGGAGTTCACACCATCGGCAACAATTTTGAGTGCATCAATATCAAGGCCGGAGTCGATTTCGTCAAGAATGACGATCTTAGGGTCCAGCATCATCATTTGGAGAATTTCATTACGTTTCTTCTCACCGCCGGAGAAGCCTTCGTTCAGGTAGCGGTGCAGGAATTCAGGATTCATATCCAGTTCCTTCATTTTAGCTTCCATCAGCCGGATGAAACGGATCAGGGAAATCTCGCTGCCCTCTTCACGCCGGGAATTAATTGCACTGCGCAGGAAGTCGGAATTGGTTACCCCGCTGATCTCGCTCGGATACTGCATAGCTAGGAACAGGCCGGCACGGGCGCGTTCATCCACCGCCATTTCCAGCAGATCTTCACCTTCAAGCACGGCTGTGCCTTCTGTAACCACATACTTCGGATGACCCATCAAGGCTGAGGCCAAAGTACTTTTACCAGTACCGTTCGGTCCCATGATGGCGTGAATTTCTCCGCCTTTCATTTGAAGGTTGATCCCCTTCAGAATTTCTTTTCCTTCAATCGTCGCTTTCAGTCCCTCAATGACAAAATCTGCTGCCATAATTATTATTCCCTCCATTGATCGATTTGCGAAATCAGAAAGTTGTATTGTCACAGGATTTCCCTGATTACAAGCAATTAGATTTTATATCACATTGTAATTATTATAAATTGAATCAGGATGATTATCAATGATTCTCACTAATTTTATTACAAAGGCCCGATTTTTACAAATACCGACTTTTAATTTTATAACTCTGTCGCCTGTATCTACAGCTAATAATAGAAATTATTGCCCGAGCTCGCTCCCCCTGCTGAACTGTTCGAAAACCACTGGAGCAGACACGGAATTAGAGACTCTCTTCTCTCCCCCCAGTTCAAGCACAGCAACGATCCGTTCCCGGGGGCGAATTCCGAATGACCTGCACTGCTCCGCGTCATAAATCCATTCCGGAATCAGGCGGCGCAGGTTCCATGGTTCGGACTTGGCCAGCAGCTGAAAGTTCTGGATCAGACAGCACACCGCCGCATAATCCTCTTCCTGTCGGTGAAGATCCGATTCCTCCGTGGCCACGACCATAAGGAAAGGTGTTGAAGCTTCCTCTCCAGGGGATCGCAGTTTCCGGGCAGCTTGACCACCCGTTACATAGATAAAACGCCAGGGTTCTCTCATTCCATCATTTGGTGCCCATACAGCCTCGTTGAGCAATTTCAGGACGCTTTGCGAAGAAACAGGGTTGAGATCCGGATGGAATCTGTCGTCCTCACCTATTATACTCCAACTCTCCTCTGCCGGGGTTCTTTTCCGGGCCCTCGGCGTTTTCTCAAAGTAGCCGATTTCCAACATTCCGGCGAACCGTTCTCCTTCTTTCAAGCCCATTTTCTCAAAAAATGCCCCGCTGCAAAACATGGAATCCGTGTACCACAGCATTCCTAGCCCTTGTTCCCAGCCCAGCAGTTGAACGTTCTGCATAATGCTGCAAACGGCGGCGTAATTTTCGTCGCGCTGCCGCTGCGTTTCGGCGGATTCAGCAATGAAGATGATGTGGGCGGGAGTAGCAGTGATTTGTTTTTTTAGAAATCCGGTCATCCTGGCAGGAAGGAGTTTTCCCAGATGACTATCCTTCACCTTGGCAATCATACTGTCAGCCAGCTCTTCACGTGACTCCGGTGTGCCGAAATAAAGACAGCGCCAATGCGGCGTCCCCTCAGCTTCGTACAGGTTTGCCGCCTCATTCAGCAAAGAAACGATCCCTTCTTGTCCGACCGGCCTTACGCTGAATTTCCGAATGGTCCGCCGTTCTCTTATCGTTTGAGACACATTCTTCATGCTTATCCTCCCCGGAATATTGTTAACATTCAACAATTTAAATTGTTTACCAGTAAACTATATTTCGCAATAACATAGCTGTCAATCTATTTATTAGAATATAGGCTGAGCTTTAATAGCTAAACAGCGAAACTGCACGTTAGTTTACAAGTGAATAATTTCGGGGTAGGATAAAGATAATTTTGCATAACAGGGAGATGCCCAGCCTTATGAACTCATCCGAAGGACTTAAGCGGCTGCTGTATGGCCGATTACTCCACTTAACGCATTTAAACGAACAGCTTTTTGCATCCGAGCTCGATGCTTTCGCTGATCTTACCCGTCAGTATGGGCTAAGTTTCAATTCAAACTCTTTGACAAGCATTCATGTCATTGACTGCATCGGCAACCACGAGCCCATTAACAGCACCTCGATTGCGGAAAAAATGAATTTGTCCAAGGCGAGCATTACGAAAATCAGCGGCAAGCTCCTCCAGGAAGGCTGCATTAAGCGCAGCCGGATGAATGACAACAAGAAAGAAGTCTATTTGAGCCTTACGCCCAAAGGCAGGCAGCTCTTTGCCGTTCACGCCGAGATGCATAAAAGCCTTGAACAGAACTTTATTCAGGGTTTGAACACATTCTCGGAAGCGGAACTGCAGGCTTCACTGAAATTTATTCAAACGGTGATTAGTCACAGTGACACTATGATTAAGAATGACGGGGCTGATTTAAACTAATGATAACTAATTTTGTAAATCGCTTACTGATGGTTTGCTTGCAGTGACCCTATTCCGGTATATGCGTATGCTTAGTTGTACTTTGTACAACTAAAACGTCTGATTTTCAGCCGATTATCCGTTTAGTTGTATTTCGTACAATTAAACTGCCTTTGGACCTTGGTTCTCACCCATTCGGGCAGATTTAGTTGTACAGAATACAGTTATAAAATGCGGGCAGCCCTTTTCGCTGTTTTTAACTGCACAATAGAGTCAATTTCATAATTCAGTTGGCTGAATAGCAAGACTTGGCCAAAA
>NZ_JUEI01000032.1:0-77837 GCF_000802655.2 Paenibacillus sp. IHB B 3415
CACTCCTTGTTCCGGTCCAGCGCACCTTCTGTAATGAGTGAATGGATGTGTGGGTTAAACTTTAAATCGCGACCAAACGTATGAATCACCGTTATGACACCAACTTCGTATCTCTTGCTCTTATTTTTCCGTCGGTAATAATACTGAATCACTTTAGCCACTTGCTTACTGAGTTCATTTAACTTGCGCCGGTCTTGAAAAAACACCTTGCGCAATTCCTCCGGCACCGTGAAAACCAGATGGCGGTGAGGTACATTCAAGATCCGCTCCTGCTGCTTTTCTGCCCATTCATCCGTATATTTTTTCCCGCATCCATGACAAAAGCGGCTTTTGCAGGTAAAACAAATAAACACCGGATCCGGCGTGCCTTTTGTACATGGTGAGGTACATTCAAGATCCGCTCCTGCTGCTTTTCTGCCCATTCATCCGTATATTTTTTCCCGCATCCATGACAAAAGCGGCTTTTGCAGGTAAAACAAATAAACACCGGATCCGGCGTGCCTTTTGTACATCCCTTACATTCATATCTCGCGTAGCCCATATCCCGCATGCCACAGCGTATGGCTTTATTCACCGTTTCTGTAATACTACTGCGAAGATTCTCCGGCAGGTGGTGTCCATGCATTTCCATAAACCCATGGAAGTGATCTTTTAGGATCTGCCTTATGATCCCTCGTTTTTTCCACGTTTCTTGGTTTTTCATGTTCATCCCCCTACCTTTTTCTTCGGAGTTATCCACATTTTTTTGTATTGTATAATTTCCTAAACGATGAAAAAAGACAACCTGTATCCTGATTACATCCTGGATCTGCCTTATGATCCCTCGTTTTTTCCACGTTTCTTGGTTTTTCATGTTCATCCCCCTACCTTTTTCTTCGGAGTTATCCACATTTTTTTGTATTGTATAATTTCCTAAACGATGAAAAAAGACAACCTGTATCCTGATTACATCCTCTGGGGATGTATCTGGAGAGTCAGGTTGCCTTGTTCAATTGCTGCTGAATTGACAGGAATGTCCGGGATTGCGCACTATACATTCTGAAGCGTACCGCCGAATAGTCTGCGGATATATCCCTGCAGCTTGCCGATATGCGGCACGAAGGTGCTTTTGTCATACACATAATTAGACTGGCTGACCAGCTGTGAATAGATCAGAAACAGAATAGCTGCGAGCTCCCGGTCAATCTGCTTCTCATGCTCGATCAGCAGATACGTTTCATCCAGCGCCTCGTATAGCTGAAGCAGGGCAGCTTCATTAATGATTTTGCGGCGCAGCGGTACAATAATATCCGTGGCAATAGCGTCAATCCGCAGAATTAAGGCTGCCAGTCTCTCGTTCATGCGGTTTCCCTCCTGCTGTGACTGAATGGTTAAAGCGCTTGCTTAATACCATCCTATGTCAGCCGGACCTTGAGCATGCCTTGAGCGGCTGGAACACATTCTGCTTATCTATGTTATTCTTCTTACCTTGTGTATTCCTCGTACTCATCTTTCTGGTTATGCCTCGAATACATGTACTCATCATTCTTCAGCTTATACATCTGCCCCATCCCGCCAAATATGAACAGCAGCACTACAAGCAGTGTGTAGGCATAAGTGAATTGATTGAAGTAGAAGCAAAGCACAACTGCCGCTATAATCAGCAGCAGCAGTCCGAGACCTATACGGCTTAAGATTTTTCTCATCAGGGGTTCCTCCGCAGAAATTTTAGTCTTACTGTACCATGTTCTGCGGAAGGAATATGTCGAAAGCTGGCGCTATACAATCAGGGAATGTCCCTGGCAGCCGCTTCCTGGCTCCGGGGCATCCCCTGATATATGTTATACTTCTTAACCTTTTATAGTAATTTGGAGATCACCGTTCCGGCCAGCAGCTGTCCGAGCGTCTTATCCAGCGGCAGCGGCTTGTTGCCAAGGCAGGTTCTGAGCGCTGTCAGCAGCACCCGGACATCATATTTACTCGGATGGACAGGAATCACTTCTTTTTCCAGCGCCAAAAGATTATACACTGCCATCATCGCGGACCGGACCGAATATTCCACGGTAAAGACGCAGTCGTCCGGAACTTCGGCAAACTGGCCGAGGAAGGCCAGATTGGTGCTGCCCTGCGGAACCACCTGCGGGCGGTCTCCTGCGACACGCGGCATGAACTGTGAAGTGATATAAGGCATCATACAAGGAATAACATTGGTCGTATGCTCCAGTATCTCCGGAATGCGGTTCTTCAGACCGATATGGTACATCAGCTCCTCCAGAAGCTCGCGTCCGCTGCAGTCACTCATTTTCTTCTTGATATAATCGCCTTCGGCATCCGGGAATAACCCGTAGGCCCAGAGCACCTTCACATTCTCCGGCTGGTTAATGAAATGCGGCTGCTTCGGTGCGGTCCAGGACATCATCCAGCTGGAGTCTTTGATGGTCACAACGCCGCCCATACCGGGAGCATCCCCGGTCAGCTCAAGCAGATACGGGAATACAATATCGTCATCGGTAAAGGTCATCGTAAACGACAGCCACTTGGACTTGTCGATGTCCCCGCAGAACACTTCCGGGTGGCCGAAATCCGGAGATTTCGCGGCAAGCTTCTCCCAGAGGCTCCAGCAGCCGCGTTCCGTAACAGAGCGGTTCAGAACCGCCGGATGGTCCAGATCGCCCAGGGTGGAGTTCTCTGTCATCGAGCCATTGGTGACCATGACCAGATCTCCGCGTGCTGTTGAGAGAGTCTTAGGCTCTCCGTTCACGAGCAGCTGAATAGCGGTTACGGTCTTCTCCCCGCCGGTGAAATCAAGCTCCAGATCTGTTACCTGATGGCCTTTGTCAAAATTGACCCCCTGGCTTTCCAGCCATTTCATCAAGGGAAGAATCAATGAATCGAACTGGTTGTATTCGGTATGCAGGATTCCCTTCAGCTGGTTCATCCCGGAGATCAGGTGCATGAAACGTTCCATGTAACGCTTCACCTCAACTACACTATGCCAATTCTCGAAGGCGAACATTGAGCGCCAGAAATACCAGAAGTTCGTCTCCAGAAAGGTCGGGTCAAAAAACTGCTCAATCGTCACCGCTCCAAGTCTTTCTTCCGTCGCCAGGGTCAGCTTGCCCAATTGCAGCGCATGCGCAGTGGAGAGTCCCAGCGTTGAGAAATCGGCGGGCTGCCCTTCCTTTTCTACCAGACGGCAGTGGGATTCGATCGGTTCTGCCAGATTCAGCTCACGAAATTCATCCAGCACCGTCCGGTCCGGATTCGTTAATGAGGGAATGAAGCCGAACAGCTCCATGAAGCATTCAAAGTGCTCTTCGATCTCGCGTCCGCCGCGGGCACTGTAGCCGTCCTTCGCATTCCCCGCCCCGTCCATCGAGCCGCCATAGACCGCTGATTGCTCAAGGATATGAATATTCCGTCCCGGCATATGGCCGTCACGGATCAGGAAAGCGGCTGCCGACAACGAGCCGATCCCCCCTCCTACGAGATATGCCTTACGTGATGCGATGCCTTCCTGTACCAGCAGATGAATTCTTTGATAGGTACCCATATGTCCTCTTCCTTCCATGATCAGGGGATAAGTGCCTGCTAACTGCCTTCACTATACCCACCGTGAACAATGAATTCTATGGACAGCTTGGCGCGACTGTACAGGGATTACACATCTGCCGGAGATTGTGTCATTTCACTGGACCGGATGGGCGGCGGCAGCCTGGTAGTGTTCCAGGCCCCTGGCGATGCTTCCTTCCATAATCCGGGCTACCTTCTCCACCATTTCGGCCGGGTCGGTATTTGCCCCTGCTTTGAGCCAATGGATCACCTGTTCAAGGATAGCCAGTGTGTAGAAATCGGCAATGTCCTGTCTGGCCTGGCTTCTCCCCTGTTCCGGAATCTGCTTTTGTCCTTCACGAGCCCGCTCCTGCCCGTCCAGTTCTTCCACCACCCTGATCATGACGCCATAAATAACTCCGTACAGAAACTGCTCCAGATGCTCGCGTCCAAGCGAATGAAAGGTGTTCAGACAGATGGTTTTGTTGCTCACGGTGTACCGCAGGACGCTTAAGAATCCCTGCTTCCAACCGGCGCAGCAGCGGTAGGGTTCCAGATCTTCAATTACCTCTGACCTGTAGACCCAGCCGAGCAACTCGTAGATATCCTGAAAATGATTATAAAACGTATGCCGGGTCACGCCGCAATCCGCTGTAAGCTGCTGGATCGTAATCTTATTCAGGGGCTTTGCAAGCATGAGTTTTTTGAGTGACCGGGCTAAAGCGTTCTTGGTTAACAGTGAATTGGACATTTCTTCCCCCTTATTGCAGTAGGAACTTAACCGGATTTCTGGATTTACTGCATTGCTTAATAGGCTTCAAGGTTCTACAATACGGTGTATATGTTCCAATTATAACCAATTAAGAGCAGGTTTTCATAATAACCTTACGGGAGTGGATACACTTGAATAGAAGAAGGTACGGCAATACGGGAAAAACTGTGTCGGAGATTGGCTTCGGTGCCTGGCAGCTTGGGAATAAGCAGGATTGGGAGGCTATGAAGGATCGTGCAGCGGTCTCTCTAGTGCATGAAGCGCTGGAGCGCGGCATGAATTTCTTCGATACCGCCCCGGGTTACGGGCACGGTGCCAGTGAAACCCTGCTCGGGACCGCCTTATCTGGCAGACGCGCCAGCGCTGTGATCAACACCAAATTCGGTCACGGGGCGGATGGCAGCACCAGCTTTGATGCGGACCACATCCGGGCCTCCGTCGAAGGCAGCTTACAGCGTCTGCAGACGGAATATGTGGATTCCGTGCTGATTCATAATCCGCCTTTTGAGCTGCTGGACGGGAAATACGGCCACTACGACGAACTGGACAAGCTAAAAGCTGAAGGAAAGATTCTCTCTTACGGGGTTTCGGTCGATTCCGTGCCGGAAATGCTGGAGGTCATCCGCCATACGGATATTGGCGTTATGGAGGTGATGTTCAATATCTTTTACCAGGAAACGGCGGAAGCTTTCAAGCTGGCCCGTGAGAAAAACATAGCGATCATCGTCAAGGTCCCTCTGGACTCCGGCTGGCTCTCCGGCAAATATGACAGCAGCAGCACCTTCGAAGGGGTAAGAAGCCGCTGGTCGCCGGAGGTGATCGCGAAACGCGCCGCCCTGGTGGATCGCATCCGGTTCATAACGGACGAAGAGACGACCATGACTATGGCTGCCCTGCGCTTCATCCTTGCTCACCCGGAGGTCACGACCGTTATTCCCGGAGTACGCAGCAGCGCACAGCTGGCCGAGAATATATCCGCAAGCCGTGAGGTGATGCCGGCGGAGTATGTGGTGAGGCTCAAGGAGCTGTGGGACAAGGAGATCCGGGATCAGCAGCTCGGCTGGTAATCCGCCGCTGCAGTTATTCCTTTTCGCCAAGCCGGACTGAATAGGTTCTGTACCCGTCTTCATTAATCTCCAGACAGTTCAGCTGCTCTCCATATACACAGCCGCCGTCGATGCCAATCTTATCTCCGTGCGGACTGAACCAGATTCCTGCCCCGTCCTGCAAATCTACCGTGGAGGTATGTCCGAATACAACCGTCTTCGCGGTAGAGGTTACCGGATGATTATAGAACGGCTCGCGGATCCAGATGAAATCATACTCCCGCTGGCTTGTCCAGTCGGCAAGGGAAGGATCAATTCCTGCGTGGACGAATAAATGCGTGTCCGTTTCATAATAGAAAGGCAGCGTACCCAGGAAATCCAGATGCTCCTGATACTCGCGGCGCATATATTCCTTCATTTCCGCATAATCCTTCCAGCCTGAATCCGGGCGCAGCAGGACCGAATCGCGGCCTCCGCAATAACTCAGCAGGGTATGAAATCCCCCGTTGGTAATCCAGTGTGTATCTCGCTTGTCATCTTCACCCGCCAGCGCATCACACGCCATCTGATCATGATTGCCCCGCAGCACGATAACACCGTGCTCTTCCGCAAGACGTTTCACCTGCTCAACCACCGCCCTGCTGTCCGGCCCCCGGTCCACATAATCACCAAGCAGAATTAACTGGTCTTCGGAGGGGATATAGTTTGCCCTGCGGAGCAGCAGGTTGAATTCTTCCACGCATCCATGAATGTCACTGATCACTAATGTTCTGATACTCGTTCCCTCCGCTTCTTTTCATAAGATACCTTACACTCAGAACATTAATTATACTGATAAAACCGGATTTCCGCACGGTCAGGCTGCTGAAAACCTATTGTAAGCGGTTACCAAAGCAGCGGCCTGCAGAAAAAAGAGGTTAGCCCGCACTGCCGGGAAACCTCTTCATCCAATACTATTCGCTCTGTATTACGTTCCGACCTGCACCGGTAATTCAGCAGCGCTGTCCCAGCGCCAAGGCACCTCATGCCCCTGCAGATGCAGCCCGCCGTACCATTCATCTACACCTTGCACTCTCACTCTATCCGCTGTTCCGGCCAATACCTGCTCTCCCAGCTCTGACAGAATAACTGTGCGGTTCAGGAATTCCGGTACTTCTCTGTAGTCTGTAATTTCTGCCGTACCCTCAATAATAAGCAGAGGATGCTCTCCAGCCGTCAGCGTGCGAAGAACCTTCCAGTATTCCACATCTCCCATTCCCAGCCGGTGCAGTGCATCTGTGACTTGACGGAACAGCTTCAGGGGCGTATCCGCTCCGCCAGCCGCAGCCTCAAGCGTTGTCTGTTCGGCAATACCAAGACCGTTATAAACTGAAGGCAGACGCGAGAGATGAAGCTTGAAGGCGTCATAGGCAAAAGAATACGCAGATTTGAACAGTTCGGGCTTACTCTCCTCCAGGAGCTGTGCCAGCTGCCGGGGATCTGGAGATGCATATGCCTGCCATAGCCTGCTCCCAAGCTGCAGCTCCTCCGTGCCGATATTCTGCCAGGTTCCGGACAAGGTCTGAAGCTGTTCTGCCGTAAGCTGGCCCAGACCATGGAACAGCTCAATCCCGGGAAATTCCCCGATGCAGAGCAGACTCAGCTTCGTGCTGCCCAGCTTCCGGTTGCTGAACCAGTGCAGCAGATAGGCCAGCATACTCTGGTCAAACAGATCATGCTCAAACCACAGCACCACTTCATCATACTTGTGGAATCCGCTGAGCATGCGCTCCTGCTCCTCACAGCCCTTCATATATTCTTCTGCCGGAATTCCCAGTGTGGCCTGCAGAACCTCTGCCCGCAGCCGCCGATCCTGCTCTGACGACGGATCCATGAATATCGGCCCCGCCGTGTAGATTTCTCTCCATACGAGCACATCCCCTTGGACAATCCCCTGCTTCAGCTTATCCCCAACCGAATCACCGTTCACAATATGCAGCATACGCTGTCCTCCCTCTTGTAACAGATTAAATGCGGCCGCAAGATCAGCCACGGGAAAAGCCCCCTTCAGCTTGCGTCTGCCGTCATACAGCCTTTTCTTCAGCGTTCCGGCCGGAATTCCCAAATAAACGGAAATCTCCTGAAGCGAATAGCCATAGAAGTAGAACAGCTGCAGCGGTACCCGCAGCCTGGCGGACAATTCTGCCACCGAGCTATGCAGCACCTGTGCCCATTCTCTGCGTTCGGCAATTTCCTCAACGCCTGGAGAAGACCCCGCGACATGTACCGCTGCCTCTAGAGGCAGCAGTGTTTGGCGCCTGCGCCGCAGCAGCCGGTGGCACTGCCTGACCACAATGGTTCTGAACCAACCCGGAAACGCAGCTGGCTCCTTCAAACTGCCAAGGTTCATATACGCCTCAATAAATGCCTCCTGCACCGCGTCTTCCGCCAGCTGAACATCTCCCAGCATATTGTAAGATACTACGTAAGCCATTCCCCGGACATGCTCTGTCAGCTGCCTGAAAGCTCCGGCGTCCCCCTTCTGTGCTTCTTCAATCCACTGCAGCATACGCCTGCGAACCTCATTTCTGTATTTTCATCTGTTCTAAGGATAAGTGCCATTCCGCGGAAAAAAGGTTACAAATGATTGTTCAAGCTCCGGGTTAGCCTATCTATGCTACAAGCCCTTAGTTTATTGACCAGTGTCAGGTTTATATTTTGATAAATTAAATTTATACAAATTAATTTTATTATAATTAATTTTTAATAATGTGTGTTACTATTATTTCATTTAGCAAATCTTGGAGCCTGGGAGGATCTTTAACGCGATAACAACGGCTTATTTCAGTGGAGACAATACAAATTTCAGGAGGCATAACATTGAACCCTAAACCCGGCAGACTTTTTCTCTCCACACTAATGATAGTTACCGCACTTTATTCTTCTTCGGTTGGAACAGCTTTTGGCGCGGCAGCACCTTCATTAACAGGCATCACAGGCCACTGGGCTCAGAACGAAGTGACGGACTGGGTTGAAAAAGGGTTCATTCAGGGATACGCCGACGGCAGCTTCAAGCCGGATAACAGTCTGAAAAGAACCGAATTCATGGCGCTGATTAATCGTGCGTTTGGGTTCACTGAAACTGCGGCTGTCTCCTATACGGACCTCTCTTCAAGCAACTGGGCCTACTCCGAGGTTGCCAAAGCAGTCAAAGCCGGATATATCAACGGATATTCAGATGGCACCATCGGTGCAGGCAAGACCATCAGCAGACAGGAAGCCGCAGTAATCATCAACCGGTTATTGAAGCTGGATGCAGCGCAGACCAGCGTTCTTTTCAGCGATTCCAAGGATATTGCCGCCTGGGCTCTCGGCTCTGTAAATGCAGTAGCCTCTGCAGGAATCATGAAAGGGTATTCCGAAGATAACAGCTTCAAGCCCGGCAGGGATATTACACGCGCGGAAGCAGTAGTGTCATTAACACGGACCAAGGCCATTGAGACTGCTCCGGCCAGTACACCGGATAATACCGGCACGGTCACCCCTTCGGCAACTGCCTCTCCGGCAGCCAGTCCAACAGCTTCACCGACTGCTACACCTTCACCTGTCCGGAGCCCCGATATTCCTTCTGTTCCAACGGCCACACCTGAACCTGTCTCCACACCTACAGCAGCGCCAGAACCGGAAGCTACAGCAACACCAGAACCTACAGCGGCTCCGACTGCGACTCCCGATCCGGCAGATGCGGCAGCCCCGATCCTTACAGGTGTAACTCTTGGAGCAGTTACTGTAGGAGACAATGTATACGGGACAAGTAACGAAGCGGGTTATTTGTATCTGGTCCCTTCCACTGTAGCAGTGACCCCAACCGGTCTGGAGGATTCTGTCCAAGCTGCGCACGGGACAAAGCTGGCGGTAACTGCCTCTGTATATTCCCAACTGAACACGCAGGGTCTGCCTGCAGATCATTATGTTGTATATGCTGTAGATGGCTCCGGTAATATTTCCATCCCTTCCAGCCCTATTGAGGTTAAAGCTATTGAGCTGACCCTGGATGCTCCGGCCTCACTGACGGAATCCAAAACCTATGATGGCACCGCCACAGCAGCAGTAACCGCAAGTCCGCTGATCGGCGTGCTAAGCGGTGACGTAGTAGAAGTGAATGCCTCCGCTTCTTACAGCAACGCGGCGCTTGGAGTTAACAAGACTATAACTGTTGTCTATACCATAAGCGGAGCCCAGTCAGCCAGCTATATTGCTCCAGCCCCATACACCGTCCATACGGGAATTATCTCACTGAATCAATTGACTCTCGGGGCCCCGGATCTGACCTTGGCGAAGTTCAAGGACGGAACAACCACCGCAGCTGTGACCCCTGGTCAGCTCATTGGAGTAATCCCCGGGGATGATGTCAGTGTGAGCGCCGTTGCCAATTATGATACATCCGCAGTAGGTACGAACAAAACTATAACTGTAGTCTATACACTCAGTGGACCAGATGCCGGTAATTATATTGCACCTAAGAACTACGTCGTGAACACAGGTGAAATTGACCGGGATCAGATTACACGCTCCAGAGTCTATGATGGAACTACTGCGGCGGTAGTGGTTGCTGGTGCTGTGACCGGAATCGAACCTGGTGATAGCGTCACAGTAGAAGGTATTGGTGAATACAGCGATGTCAACGTAGGCACGAATAAAATCATAACTATTTCGTACATCTTGACAGGTCCAGACGCTGGCAACTATCTACCTCCTGTTAGCTACACTATAAGCACTGGAATCATCACCGCCTTGCAGTTAGACATTACCCCACCAGTCATCACGGAGTCCAAGCTCTATGACGGAACGCTATCAGCGCAAGTCACTCCAGGCACTCTGATTGGAGTCCTTCCGGGAGATGATGTAACGGTCAGCGCAACGGCGGCCTACAGCGACGCTACTGCGGGCAGCGGCAAAATCATCACCGTAGTCTACACTCTATCTGGGGACGATGCCGCGAACTATTTGGCACCAGAGAATTATATGATTTCCACAGGTGTGATTGTAGCGCCTTAGGCAGAGATATTATGAACACTTGTTAAAAGATAAAAGCGTCCCGCGAGCCGTGAACAGGCTGGCTGGGGCGCTTTTTGTTGGTTGGGAGTAGTAAATCGCTTGCCCGATGGTTTGCAGTGACCCAATTACGGTATATGCCTGGGAGTTGGGAGTATGGTATATGCTTGCTTAATTGCACTCTGTACAACTAAATTGTCTGATTTGCAACCGATTCTCCGTTTAGTTGTATTTCGTACAATTAAACTGCCTGTGTATATTGCTTATCACCTATTCGGGCAGATTTAGTTGTACAGATTACAGTTATTTGATGCAGGCATCCCTTTTCGCTGTTTTTAATTGTACATTCTACAACTATCAATGAAAGCAGGCGGAATGTAGTCTGCTAACCAGATATTATGATTGCCGTGGTAAAACTTAATCCCTTCGTTCGCTGCCCGCCCGGCATCAATTGTTAAAATCACAGGATTAGAATCTTTCCGCCCTCCAACCAGCTTTGCTGTTTCGGTATCCACCGAGAAATGCACATACTGTCTCTTCATTGGTTTAAGGCCCTCGTGCAGAATCGTCTCCACCCACTGTCTGGCTGTTCCATGGTACAGAACGGGGGGTGGGGTTACATTCAGCTTAATTATCTTTTGAGGCACAGAGTGACCATATAGCGCCCTTATCTTGCCCTCGACAATCTCATGCCGCTGTTTAGCCGATACCGCTATCATCTTAGCCAGATCATCTGCAGTTACTGAATTCCATTGTTGCTCAAGGTGCAATGCATTTAATAGCTGTTCGATCTCAACAAAGCCCTCATCATCTAATTCCAGTTCATACTCCCAAGGCGCGTGACGCAGTGCATATGAAACCTCTTTGCTGAGCTTCGAATAATCCATATCAGACCTCCTCACTAAAATGCCGCTTTGGCGTCAAAAACATATATGATTACGAGTTTATCATATGTAACGCTGCCAACATAATACTGCGAAGGTTATATGTGATCCATCATCCGGCGAGGAGGACTGAAATTCCGCTATTTCAGCTAATCAGGCGGATATGTGGGGCACGCGGACTCAGAATCCGTTAAGTGTCCGGATTCCCCTTAGTCGGGGCCGAATGAACAAGATAACGGAATCTCAGTCCGCTTCACTCTTGTGATAACAAAGTAGCTCCCTACGCCGCCCTCATACTAATCTGGCTGTAAGCAAGTAGCTCTAACCAACATTTTGGGCGGTGGAGGCGGAAGTTGGCTGATATTGATGACTGGGGCAGCGGCTAAATAGAGAGATGGCTGTGACATCAGCGGCGAGAATGACTGGCGGTGGCGGTGGGGCAACGGCGACTGCAGCGGCGACGGTATTTACTGCGATGGCGAAGCGGCAATAGCAACATTAGCGGCGGCGGTTCCTTTGTCTTGGGCAGTCCCGTCCACAGCAAAAAGCCGCCCCTCCCGAGGCGGCCGTCCTGCACCCGTCACTGTACATCCTCATACCTGATTCATACTCAACTGTACTGCCAGTCCGGCCATCCTGGCGGTTAACGCCAATGACGGGGCTGTTTGACTGCTGCATCGCTGCTGAACCCTTGATTCCCGGCCTACTGCGCGATCTGCTCGCGGATGTTCGCGAGAATCTTCTTCTCCAGCCTCGACACCTGAACCTGCGAAATGCCGAGGCGACTGGCGACTTCGGACTGGGTCTGGTCGCGGTAGTAGCGCAGGTAGACAATCAGGCGCTCGCGCTCGGTTAAGGCGCCGATGGCCTCATTCAAGGCAAGCTTGTCGAACCAGCGCTCCTGCGACTCGTCAGCGATCTGGTCGATCAGGGTGATCGGATCGCCGTCGTTCTCGAAGACCGTCTCGTGGATCGAAGTCGGCGGTTTGTTGGCTTCCTGGGCGAAGACGATTTCTTCGGGCGTCACGCCCAGCGCCTCCGCCACTTCGCCGATGGTCGGCAGGCGGTCGAGCGTTTTGGACATTTCATCCTTCATCTTACGCACCTTGTTGGCCATTTCCTTGAGTGAACGGCTGACCTTGAGTGTGCCGTCATCGCGGAGGAACCGCTGGATCTCGCCGATAATCATCGGCACCGCATAGGTGGAGAACTTGACCTCATAGCTGAGGTCGAATTTATCAACGGACTTCAGAAGTCCGATACAGCCGATCTGGAATAAATCATCCGGTTCATATCCACGGTTCATAAACCGCTGCACCACCGACCAGACGAGGCGGATATTGCAATTGACCAGCGTGTCGCGGGCCGTATTATCCCCGGCTTGACTGAGCGCGATTAGACGTTTGACCTCCGCATCGTCCAAATAGGTCGGCGGAGCTTTTTTTGACTCTGCATCCATGGCTCCAACCCCTAATTGTATAAAGCTTTTTTCGAGACGATGGTTTTCTTCATTGAAATGGATGTGCCGCGTCCCGGTTCACTGGTAACTTCGAATTCATCCATGAAATTCTCCATAATGGTAAAACCCATGCCCGACCGCTCCAGCTCCGGCTTGGAGGTATACAGCGGCTGCTGGGCCAGCTCCAAATCCTCAATGCCTCTACCCTGATCCTCAATCGTCAAATGCACAGTCTCAACATCAATGGAAGCGGAGATGCTGACCACTCCTGCAGGATCACTGTCGTACCCGTGGATAATGCAGTTGGTGACCGCCTCCGACACAACCGTCTTCAGGTCATTCAGCTCCTCCATGGTCGGATCGAGCCTGGAGACAAAAGCCGCCACTACCACACGTGCGAATGATTCATTCTCCGACAGTGCGGCAAACTGGACGCTCATGAAGTTACGAGCTTCACTATTTGTCATAACGCAACCTCCAAATCCGAGAGTGCAGCGCTCTCGTCGTCATATAGGGGCATGATCTTGAACAGGCCCGACATTTCCAGCAGGCGCTTCACGGGTGCGGTGGCATCGCAGACTGCCATCTTGCCGCCCTTGCTGCGGATCAGCTTGTACCTTCCCAGAATGACTCCGAGGCCCGAGCTATCCATGAACTGTAGCTCCTTCAGGCTGAGAATCAGATGCTCCACCTGGCCCCGCATAATCGCTTCATCCATATCCATACGTACATAATCGGCTGCGTGATGATCCAGTTCGCCAGACAAACGGACAATCAGTACACCCCGGTGATGCTCCATCTCCACATGAGAATTCATCCTTGCCACTCTCCTCTTCGTTGCTTGGACAACCGCCCTGTAACTACTTTCTTTCCCCTACAAGGACAAGGTTTTCTACACCGCAATTGAGGATTCCTGCCTCACGACAAAACTAGAAGAAAACCCCTAAGAACTTACATAAAGCATGGGACTAATCTACAAAATGCAAGAAATTAATCACTAGCACTAATCAATGGTAAAAAGCGACCCCGTTGTACGCTTGAACAGCTTCCACCAGCCTGCCTTGGCTACAGCTTCGCCTGCTTTCAGCTCATATTCCTTCAGCACGTCAGTCCCCTGGTATACGACCAGCTTGCCGACAGTCTGATCTGCGGCCACAGGAGCCTTCAAGTGTTCTTCCAGCACCAGCTTATGCCGGATACCCTCCTGGGTAATTCCTTTTTTGAGTAATACACTGTAAGTTTCCTTCGCCGTCAGCGGCAGCTCCGTCTTCACGCCCTTCTCAATCTTCACTGTGCCGATGGGGTCCCCCGCCTTATGAATCGTATGCAGCTTATATTGGGAAAAGAGGTAATCGAACATCGCCGACACTTCGCTGTTGCGTGTTTTGGTATTCGGCTCACCCAGTACAACCGCGACAGCGCGCAGTCCGTCTCTGGCCGCAGTTGCGGACAGGCAGAACTTCGCTTCAGCCGTATACCCCGTCTTCAGGCCGTCAGCGCCTGTATAGAAACGCACCAGCTTATTCGTATTGACCAGCCAGAACGGCTTGGCCGAATCCTTGCGCAGGTAATCCTGATAGGAGCCGGTGTACTTGATAATCCGCTCATGCTTCAGAAGTTCCTGGCTGATTACGGCGATGTCATGCGCGGATGAATAATGATTCGCAGCCGGCAGTCCATTGCAGTTGGCAAAGTGGGTATCTTTCAGGCCCAAGGCTTCAGCTTTCTGATTCATCAGATCCACAAAAGCGCTCTCCGAGCCGGCGATTTTCTCTGCTATAGCTACAGAAGCGTCATTGCCGGAAGCCATCGCGATGCCCTTCAGCATTTCATCAACCGTCATTTCCTCACCCGGCTCCAGAAAAATCTGTGAACCGCCCATCGATGCAGCATACTCACTGGTCCGCACTTTGTCGGTCAGCTGTAGCCTGCCTTCATCCAGCGCCTCCACGGTCAGCAGCATGGTCATAATTTTGGTAATACTGGCCGGCGGCAGCTTGTCATGGCTGTTCTTCTCGTAGATGATCGTGCCTGTACTGGCATCCATGAGAATGGCAGAGCGTGCCCCCGGTGCGAGGTCAGCGGCCGCAGTACTTCCGGTATTGCCGGTATTGGCAGTACCTTTGGCTTTTTCTTCGGCAAAAGCGCCGGAAGCTCCTCCCAGAACCGAAACAGCGATGCACAGCGCAAGCGTTACATAACGAATTTTTCTCACAATGGTTCCCCTCCTGAACATTAACCTTCATTTCACAGGTACTGTGTTCCAGTTTCGTCAAAAAGGCAGGAAATTATTCCATTTTACGCACAAAAAAAGAAGCTTCCCCCGGTATCCTCGCAGATACTTGAGAGAAGCCCCTCTTATATGCCCTATGAATCGTTAGCCCCCGATGGCCATTGCGCTGAAAATAACAGGTCCAACCACAACAGCAGTCGAGTTAGCATCCTGATTCTCAACAATCAGCTGATAGTTCTGGACACCAGCCGGGACGTTGATATCTACCATATGCAGCGAGATAATGCCGTCGTCATTGAAGAAATCCTCGTACTCTGCCCGTGCATAAAAGATTTCGAAGCCTGCACGCCAGATACGCACCAGGATATTCGGGGTATCCAGCGTAACATTTACGCCGATTGTTGCTTTGAGCTCTACTTTGTTCGGGAAATGGGCCGGAACTGCGGGATCAATATATACCGATGTTCCGGCAATCTGCACGCCAGCCGGGGAGATGGGGACCGGAATGGCGACCCCGTTAGTAATAGGTGTAACTACGGATGCATTATAGTCCAAAAGCGTTTTGACCATGCTGTATCACTCCTTTTCATGTTCTATTAAAAGTATATGAACATTATGAAAAAGAGCTTGTGCACTTCTATTAGAAGCATTGCCTATTTATCCGGCAGATTCACCCGTTACTAGAGACAGATGCTGCCTTGCCTGTCCGCTTAGCCGGAGGAACACCCGCTTTTCCAAGATAAAATCTCGATAATACCGGGTAGCGCATAGCCCACTTGGCGGCAAGCAGCGGCACAATGACCCCAATCAAAGTGAAGGGTACCAGCCCGTAATCCGCACCAAGCAGATATTTAAGGCTGTAATTCAATGGCAGATGCAAATACATAATGGTGATGGTATTCCGTCCAAGGCTGCCCATCCAGCCCAGCGGAATCAGCCTTGCAAGCTGGTACACCGCCGCGCAGATCGTCAATGAAATCAGCAGCGGAACAGCCAGATCCAGCACCAGCGACTCATACTCTTTGTATTTCATATTCAGACTGTAATGAATGACGCCTGTCCGTTCCAGCAGCAGTACAAGTGCAGACAAAGGCAGCAGAACCAGCAATGCCGAATATCGGCTGATTAGCGCAGGAATGGCTTGTTTGCCATAGAACCCGATTGCATAATACGTAACAGCGAGCAGTGCAACATCGATGTTCCAGGGAAGATTGAAGTTCTTAAGCGCGGTCAGGGAGATCAAATGGGAGACAAGGTAGGCGGAGGTGATCAGGAGAAATTGGGTTCTGCGGGAATATCTGACGATGTATCCAAAGAGCAATTGCGTAAACAGCAGGCAGGTGATGAACCAGAACACCCCGTAAGGACCGGTCAGCGACAGCCCCCCGTAGAGCAGCCTCGCTATATTTTCGGCAAATCCCCTAATATTGAAGCTGAACAGCAGCAGTACCCCTGCAATCAGGAGGCCATAGGCAAAATAGGGAGTCATCAGCCCTTTGGTCCGTCTCGCGGCCCAACCCGGATAACGCCCGGGATCGACCGGTTTAAAGACCAGCCCGCTTAGCAGAAAGAACAATGGCATCCGGAACCAGGACAGATAATGATTCGCTGCCGCATCGCCGGAATGGCCCATGACTACAAAAATAATACTGAAGCCCTTGGCCGCATCAATCCATAATTCACGTCGTTTTTCCACTGTTTCCTTCCATCTCCTCCCATTTCAGATGTTATTTAATTATAATTATAGGTTGGTTAATCATTTATTTCAATTTCAAATGAAATATTTCAGTGATGTTTCTGAAAAGAATGGCACTTAACAACGGACGAACAACGTAGAAAATAAGGCGCTGCTCCTAGACGACACTCGAATCTGTTTCAGCTTGCCATACTAGGGCTAAAGTCTGACACTCACCCGCGCACAGCAAGGGCCACCCGCTGCCGGATGGCCCTTGACTATACATTAAATGCATTAATACAAATGGCAGGAGACCTGATGGCCCGAGTCCAGCTCGCGCAGCACCGGAGCCTCACTCTTGCAGCGGTCCATGGCATAAGGACAACGCGGATGGAAGGCGCAGCCGCTCGGCGGTGTCTCCGGATTCGGAACGTCACCGGTCAGGACAATCCGCTGCTTCTTTACTCCCGGACTCGGCACCGGGACTGCCGACATCAGCGCCTGCGTATAGGGATGCAGCGGCTTCGCGAACAGTGACTTGGTCGGTGCCAGCTCGACGATCCGTCCGAGGTACATCACTGCCACGCGGTCACTGATAAATTTCACAACGGACAGGTCATGGGAAATGAACATATAGGTAAGGCCGTATTGCTCCTGCAGATCCTGCATCAGATTCAGCACCTGGGCCTGGATGGAGACATCCAGTGCAGATACCGGCTCGTCACAGACAATGAACTTCGGATTCAGCGCAAGCGCCCGGGCAATCCCGATCCGCTGCCGCTGGCCGCCGGAGAATTCATGGGGAAAGCGGTGGGCTTGATAGGGGGACAAGCCCACCACCTCCATCAGCTGCTCTACCCGGCTTTTGAGCTCACTGGCCGGAGCGGACTCGTGTGTACGAAGCGGCTCCTCCAGTATACGCTGGACGGTCCAGCGCGGGTCGAGCGAAGCATAAGGGTCCTGGAACACCATTTGCATATCGGTACGGAACCTGCGCAGCTGTTCGGTACTCAGAGCGCGCACATCGGTGCCGTTAAACATAATCTCGCCTTCCGTCGGCTCAATCAGCCGCAGGATGGCCCGGCCGGTGGTCGATTTGCCGCAGCCGGATTCACCGACCACCGCAAGTGTCTCCCCCTGCCGGACGGATAACGTAATTCCGTCTACTGCTTTTACAGCACCGACCTGCTTGGAGAAGAAGCCTTTGCGGATCGGATAATGCTTCTTCAGGTTGCGGACTTCAAGGATTGTGCTCATATGACTCCCTCCTGCTGCAGGATACAGCGGCATGTGTGGCCAGGCTGCACTTCAAGCAGCTCCGGAAGCTTCTCACTACAGCGCTCTACAGCCACCGGACAGCGCGGTGCGAACCGGCACCCGGACGGCAGGTTAGCCGGATTCGGCACCTGGCCCGGGATGGAGCTGAGCCGTTCTTCATCACCCGCAAGCTGAGGCAGAGAAGCCAGCAGGCCCCGGGTATACGGATGCAGCGGATTGCTGTACAAGGTAGCAACATCCGTCTCCTCCACGATCTGCCCGGCATACATAATGACGACCCGGTCACACATCTCGGCGACTACGCCAAGATCATGCGTGATCATCAGAATGGACATGCCCTCCTTCTCCTGCAGCTCACGCATCAGATCAAGAATCTGTGCCTGGATGGTTACGTCCAGTGCCGTTGTAGGCTCATCGGCGATCAGCAGCTGGGGATTGCAGACCATCGCCATCGCGATCATCACCCGCTGGCGCATCCCCCCTGAGAGCTGATGGGCATACTGCTGCGCGATCTTTTCCGGCCGGGGAATCCCAACCTTGCGCAGCATCTCCACCGCCCGCTCCGCCGCTTCCTTCTTGCTCAGCTTCAGATGGTAGCGCGCAGATTCAGAAATCTGGCGGCCGATCTTAAATACCGGATTCAGCGAGGTCATCGGCTCCTGAAAAATCATCGCAATCCGGTTGCCCCGGATACCCCGCACCTCCTTCATCGACATCTCCAGCATATCCTTGCCTTCAAACTTGATGTGGCCGGAGGCAATCCGGCTAATCCGTTTGGGCAGAAGCTGCATGATCGACAGGGAGGTGATGCTTTTGCCGCAGCCGGATTCGCCGACAATCCCCAGTGTCTCCCCTTTGCGCACTGACAGACTGATGCCGTCCACCGCGCGGATCGTGCCTGCCGCTGTCTGAAATTCGGTGCATAGCCCTGATACTTCCAGCAGTTCTGTCATGATTGCCCCTCCTCTAACTTAAGATTTGAACTTGAAGCATAGTCGTCACTGCGGTGAACATTTGGACTTCCGGCCGCTGTTGTCCCCAGATTTCTTTATCCAATCCGCTGTTCGCGGTGGAAATCCGGTTCCTCTAACTTAAGATTTGAACTTGAAGCATAGTCGTCACTGCGGTGAACATTTGGACTTCCGGCCGCTGTTGTCCCCAGATTTCTTTATCCAATCCGCTGTTCGCGGTGGAAATCCGGTGACAAAGGCGGTCGCTATTGCTCCTACAGTTCCAAATTCCCCCTCCGTTTCTTTTCGCTTTTCGTTGATCTCTTTAGTCCCTCTTATTTAACAATTAAATTGGTTCTCTTAGTGTGTAAATCAGTTCTCTGTATCTTCCACGCCCAGATATTTAAGTGCCGTCAGGGCATATACTTTCGCGCATTGGATGATCTGCCAGACCGGTGCCTTCTCGTTAAAGTTATGAATCGTTGACAGCTCGGCCGGGCCGTATTGCAGTACAGGAATGTTATGCGTCCGGAAATGGCGGGCATCACTGGATGCCCATTGCAGCACCCCGTAAGCTTCTTCCCCGCTGACTTCACAGATGCTCTCCACCAGGTCACTGACTACCGGCTCCTCATTCGAGGTCCAGTTGGCATTGCCCTGGAAGCCGAAGCCCTTCACTTCAGACTCAATGCCTGCCTCCAGCAGCAGGGAACGGGCACGGTCAAGCACATCGCGGTAGTCTACGCCGAACGGTACACGGGAATCGACCTGGATCGTGCAGCGGTCCGCCACCACGTTAACCTTGGTTCCGCCCTGGATCGTTCCGATATTCACCGTCACATGATCGAATACCTGATAGGCGATCGAGCCGTCCTGTTCGCGCTCCTTCACATAATCCTGCGAGATGCGGATGATCTCCTTCACTTCATCGGGAATATCGACTTTGATATCCCAGAGACGCTGTAAGGCCTCGATGCCCTTGGCCGCTTTGACAATTGCGCTGTCGCCGACGACCGGTGACAGGCTGCCGTGGCCCGGCGTGCCTTCGACGGTGAATTCGAACCAGCAGCTGCCCTTTTGCCCGATCGTCGGGTTCAGCGGGCCTGACGGCTCGGCGATAACCGCAGCCGTTCCGCTGATCAAGCCGCGTTCCAGCACCCAAGGCACACCCAGATGGCCGCCGGTTTCTTCATCCGGCACGATCAGGAGGGACAGGTCGCCTTTGAGCGGAACGCCTAGCTTCGACAGCAGCGCTGTCACATAGATCAGCCCGGCCAGGCCTGCCTTCATATCGGAGGCCCCTCTGCCCAGCAGATAGCCGTCAACGATATCGCCGCAGAACGGATCGAAATCCCAGCGCGTGCGGTCTCCGGCAGGCACGACATCCGTATGTCCGCAGAAGATCAGGTTTTTGCCGGACGGCTGTTCAGCCCCTGTACCCAGTGTAGATACCAGATTCAGCATCGTATCGGTTGCCGGATGGATACTTGTATCAATGCCGGCCTGCTTCAAATAATCAATGATAAAAGCGCTGATCTCGCGCGAATCTCCCGGCGGATTCTCCGAAGGGAAGCGGATGAGCTGTGAGCACAGCTCCAGCAGCTGATCCTGCTCTGCATCAATTGCCTCCAGCACTTTGCTTTTCCAGTCAGTCATGGTTGAAGTTCTCCTTTGCATTCCCCGCTGCCTTCCCTGTGGCTGGCGTGGGGCTTTTTGAATTTGATAAAAAGAGGGACAAAGCCAATGGCCCGTCCGCTCTCTTTTTGCCAAACCTGCTTATTCTGTAATTGAAAGCGGATAGAAACGGATGACTTCATCCGGGTAGAAGGCGTAGCCGCTGATCTTGTTGCTCATGCCGACAATACGATTGTACTCGTACAGATAAGCCCAAGGCGCTTCGGTCGTAATGATTTCCTGTGCCTGCTCATAGAGTGCCGTCCGTTTCGCTGCGTCTGTCTCCAGGTTCGCTTCATCCCACAGCTTGTCTACTTCAGCGTTCGAGTAGTTGATGTAGTTGGAGGAGCCTTTGCCGTAGAGCAGGAAGCCGAGGTGGTAGCCTGGATCATTGACGAATGATGTCCATTTGGAGATATAAGAAGTGAGATTATTGGTCTTCTGCTGCTCCAAGAACTGGGCGCGGGCCAGCTTGTTGATGTTCATGGTTACACCGATTTTGGCCAGTTCTGCCTGAATCAGGACCGCATCATCCTCCCAGTCATCGAACCCGGAACCAAGCGTGAAGTCAAAGGTAAATCCGTCCGGATAGCCGGCTTCTGTCAGCAGCTCTTTAGCTTTATCCAGGTTGTGCTCATATACGTAGCCTGCATCGGTGAAGCCCGGCGTGTTACTCGCCACAGAGCTCTTCATCTGCTTGGCCTGGCCGTACATTACCCCGCTCAGCAGCTCATCATAAGGAATCGCATAGTTGATCGCCTGACGGACTTTTACATTGTCAAAAGGTTTAACCTTGTTGTTCATTGCGAAGAACAGAATCCGGTTGCTCGCATTGGAGGCGACGGTCAGATCCGTGTTGCTCTGCAGGGAGGCAACATCCTTCGGAGGAATCTCGATTGCCATATCTACATCGCCTTTATCCAGCAGCAGTACGCGGTTAGAGGCTTCTTTGGTGAATTTCAGGGTTACTTTGCTGAGGTTAGGCGCACCCTGCCAGTAGCTCTCATTAGCGGTGAAGACAGCTTCGGTCGCCGGGTCCCACTTCTCAAGCGTGAACGGGCCGGAACCGGCAGCATTCGTTTTGAGGTAGTCGGCACCTTGTGCTTCTACAGTCTTTTGATCCACGATGGAGAAGGTGTACATAGCAAGAATCTGGAGGAAATTATGATTGGCATTAGTCAGTGTAACTTCAACTGTGGAAGCGTCTTTGACCGCAACGGACTTGATCGCCGCCATTCCATAGAGGAAGCTGCCGGAGCTTGATTTAGCCACACGGTCAAAAGAGTACGCAACCGCCTCGGCATCCACCGGATTGCCGCTCTGGAAGCTCACGCCGGATTTCAGCTTGAAGGTGTACACCGTGTTGTCAGCGTTCACTTCCCAGCTCTCTGCCAGCATGGGCTGAATGTCTTCGGTGTTGGCGATGCTTGCGCCATTTTCGGTTTTGATGCCGTAGGTGACCAGCTGATCATAAGCGGCAAGCACGAGTGTATCGGAGGTCAAATCGTTAGCTTCTGCGGGGTCGAGTGTAGTGCCGCCCTCGGAATAAGCAACCGTGAGATTTGACTTGGCAGCAGGAGCAGACGTCCCTGTAGTTCCTGAAGCTGCTGTAGTGGCAGCAGGTGTCTGCGGATTGGCGCTGCTGGCGCATCCGGCAAGCATGACTGAAAAAGCGACGAGTGTGGACAATAGTTTAACTCTTTTCATCAGTAGTTCCTCCCTTTTCTATATCCTGCCTGCACTGGTAATACTGGTGCTGCTTCTGATCATCCTGCCGCAACAGCTCCGGCAGCTGTGATCTATATTTACCGGGATACTGCGGAGCTTCGGGGGAGTGATCCCCTGCTCCGCCTTATTTACCCGAGCGCAACCGCGGATCAAGAACGTCCCGGAAACCGTCTCCGAGCAGGTTAAAGCCTAAGATGGAAGTGGCAATGGACAACCCTGGAAAAGTAACCAGCCACCATTGCCCGGAAATAATGTATTCCCGGCCTTCTGAAATCATCGCGCCCCATTCGGCAATCGGGGGTCTGACGCCAAGCCCGAGGAAGCTGAGACTGGATGCGGTCAGGATGGCGAAGCCCATCCCGAGCGTAGCCTGAACCATCAGTGGAGCCAGGGCGTTCGGCAGGATGTGGCGGTACAGGATGACTGTATTCTTCACGCCGATCGCCCGGCTGGCTTCTATATATTCCTTCTCGCGGAGCGAGACGGTCTGCCCGAACATCAGCCGGGCAAATTCCGGGATGCCGACAATCCCGACGGCGATCATCGCACTGCTGAGACCTGCTCCAATCGAAGCGGCAATCGCCATTGACAGGACCAGTGACGGGAAGGACAATAGTACATCCATCAGCCGCATGATGATGGTGCCGGTACGGCCGCCATAGTAAGCGGCAATTCCGCCGAGCGGCACACCGATGACAAAGGAAATCGAGACGGCGATCAGGCCGGTCCAGATACTGATCCGAGCACCGTACAGTACCCGGCTGAGAATATCACGCCCGAAGTTATCGGTTCCGAACCAGTGGCTGCCCGAAGGCGCCTGGAGTTTGTTCGCCATATCCGTTACATAAGGATCATGCGGTGCAAGCCAGGGTGCAATAATGGCTACCACGGTCCAGATCAGAATAAAGGTTAGCCCCAGGGCAGCCAGCCGGTTATGCAGCAGCAGGGACAACAACGTTTTGGGTTTTGCCGCCGCAGCAGGTTTGGCCGGGCTGCCCTGTGCTGAATGTGCTGCAGTGCTCACAAGCAATCTCCTCCTCTCACACAAGCTGTTCTATTCATAGCGGATTCTCGGGTCAATGAAGCCATAGATCAGGTCTACCGCCAGGTTAATTCCGCAGTAGAGCACGGCGCTGACCAGAGTAAAGGCTTGAATCGGCGCATAATCCGCAGCCAGAATGGAGTCTGTGACATAACCGCCGATACCCGGCCAGGAAAAAATAGTCTCCGTAATGACCGCGCCGCCCATCAAAAAGCCGAATTGCAGACCGAGAACAGTCAAGGTTGGTATTAGTGCATTGACGAGCGCATGCTTGTAGATGACGGCTGATTCCCGCAGCCCTTTGGCCCGGGCGGTGCGGACGAAGTCCTGATCCACGACCTCCAGCATGCTGGAACGGGTCATCCGGGCGATGATCGCCATTGTGCCGGTGCTGAGGCAGATAGCCGGGAGCAGCAGATGCGAGAGGCTGCTTTTGAGTGCAGCGGTATCGCCTGAGAGGATGCTGTCCAGAACATACAGCCCGGTGATATGCACCGGCGGATTCAAGTCTCCGCTGATCCGTCCCATCGGTGCCGGAGCCCAGCCAAGGATGGAATAAAAGACATAAATGAACATCAGGCCCAGCCAGAATATCGGCACGCACGCACCTATCAGCGAGAACACCCGTGAAATGTGATCCAGAAACGATTCTTTGCGGGTAGCTGCGACAATCCCGACGGGAATGGCCACCAGGACCGCGATCAGAATGCTGGCCAGGGTCAGCTCAATGGTGGCCGGGAACCGCGATGCCAAATCGCTGGCTACCGTATGTCCGGTGTGATACGCGTAGCCGATATTGCCTTGCAGCAATTGGCCGATGTAAGTGAAGAACTGGATATACAGCGGCTTGTCGAGCCCCATATCCTGACGGATCTTGTCCACAATCTCCTCCGGAGCCTGCTCTCCGGCCAGCATGATCGCCGGGTCACCCGGCAGCACTCTTGAGAGAATGAAGGTGATGACGATAATACCTAGCAAGGCTGGAATCATCTGCACAAGTCTTTTTAATGTGTAAGCAAACAATGAATCAACCCCCTTACGGCTTCTGTGCCATCCATGCTGTGACATTCTTTTTGACGGAAACGCGCTTCCCATGTCAGGTACTGTGCGGTTTCTTTGTCCTCTTTAGTAGTTGTGCTAATTCTACATAGAATTTGACCACCACTCTACGTCCCGTTCAGCTAAAAAAAAGCACAACCGTTTGTCGATTGTGCACTATCAACACCTCTATATGTAATCTTTCCTAACATACAATTCCATAAAAGTTCCAGTCCCGCCTATTTTTCCTGCAGGTAGTAGTAAATCAGGCACAAATGGCAGACGAACTGCTCGCGCGGATCGTTCAGATCGAAGCCGGTAATATCGCGGATCCGCTCCAGCCGGTATTTGACAGAGTTGCGGTGGATGTACAAGCTGTTCGCCGTCTCAATCAGGCTGCCCCGGCACTCCAGGTAATGATAGAACGTCAGCATCATATTACTGTCATGCTCCTGGTCGTATTGCAGCAGCTTGCCCAGCTTACGCCCGAACAGCCGCTCGAAGCCCGGACCGCCAAGGCCCTCCAGCAAGTGGTATACCTCCATCTCTTCATAGCGGGTGACACCGCCTGTACCTTGTCCGAGCCTTCTGGAGATAGACAAGGCTTTGCGCGCTTCATTGTAGCTGGTGTGAATGTCCCACAAGTATTCCGAGGTGCCAATTCCGCTTCTGTAGCTGCTGAGGCCTTCGCTTTTGTCCTTCAGCCAGCCCTCCAGCGTCTTCTCCCAGGGCTCCTGTGCATCTCCGCCTGGCGTGAATTTACGGCCCTCCTGCGTGGGCAGGAACAGCACAGCCCGGCTGGAGCGGTATTCTACGTGGGGTGTAACTCCGCGTTTCTTCGCTTCCCGCTCCAGTAGCCGGTTCACCGTTTCCTCACTCGGCGCTGTCTCCCCTTCGATTACAGCAACCTCCCACTTATGCTCGGGATTCATCCCGAGCTGGCGTGCCCGCCGCTCCACCTCATGCCGCGAAGGCAGCGGCGGAGTCAGCAGCTCATCGATGAAGTTGCCGCGCAGCCGGAACTCGGTATCCTCGGCAACCTTGCGGCGCATCAGCTCCAGGGCAAAGACAAGCCGGGCCTGCTCGATGCCCACTTCCTCCATATCGTCCAGCTGTTCCTTATCCACCAGCAGTCTGGCGACGGTCCGCCGGTCCACGTGAATATTCCAGTTCAGCGGCGACTCTCTCAGTGACCAGTCGAAATCAGCCGGCGAAGACACGATAGTCTTCCGGTCGGTGTCAACAAGGGCAACCGGCGCTTTCAGAAAATCAGCAACATTATCGCTGACCGCCTGAATGCCGCTGTTCTCCAGCACCATTGTTGTCAGCGTGCGGTAGACCTCCTCCGCACGGCGAAGCAGCATCGCCTGCCGTCCGAGCAGCAGCTCCATCACCGGCTGGGTGATATCCGTATACGGAATCTCCGGCGGGATCTCCACAATCGGCAGACCGCAGGCATTGCTGGCCTCGATCGCCCCTTGGGGGATTTCCTTCAGGAAGCGGGCCGGCTTAATCGCCAGCGCCGCTGCACCCAGATTGTCGAGCGTATAGATCAGCTCAGTCAGCAGCGAAGGATCATGGCGGATGGAATACGCCGTAGTCAGCAGCATGACGCCTTCGCTGATCCAGCCCTTCAGATCCGGAACCTCCATAATATCTACGAACCGGACCACCCGGTCCAGCCCCTGCTGGCCGCTAATAACCTTTGCTTTCCCAAGAACAGAGAGCTCCATCAGCTCCCGTAGCGTAATTCCTCGTGTATTCAACATTCTGCCTCCCTCTACTGTCTTCAGTATTTCATGATTTTTCCTGAAATATGCCACCCGTATGCACCCGTAGCCACTCGTATGCCACCAGCTTACATTCGCATTCCCGCTAGTTTATCAGACATTCCCGCCCAGCCACAGGAAAAATATATAAAATTACAGATATTTTTTCGGATTTATGCGCAGGTGTGGGAGGGAAAGCACCGGTTTAGAAGCTGATTCGGTGACTGTGAATAGAACACAACATTTCCTTATTGAACAAAGTAACTTATCTGACGGCTACGCCGGCCTATATGAGAGGGGCGCGTGAAGCTGGTGAGAATTGGCCGCTATTAGACGGGTGGGGCATTAGTGCTTCTCGTTCCGTGCTTGAGCCACTTCTGGTGAAATGAGAGGGATGTGTACCTTGATTTGGTGCTGCGGGCTGCTGCGGCTCGATCAGAGGGGATTCGTACCTTTGATTTGGTGCTAACGGGCTCCTTCGGACGGAATCAGGAGCACTTTTGCCCCTCATTTCCACTTTTATCCTCCTTAGGCCGAAATCAAGGGCACTTTTACCCCTCATTTCCACTTTTAGCCACATTCGGTGGAAATCAAGGGCACTTTTGCCCCTCATTTCCACTTCTTCCCTTCGGAGCGGAATCAGAGGGATTTATACTTTTAATTTGGTGCTGTGAGCCACTTTCGGCGGAAACAAAGGGATTTATACCTTTAATTTGGTGCTGTCAGCCACTTTCGATGGAATCAGAGGGATTTATACCTTTGATTTACTGCTATGAGCCACTTTCGGCGGAATCAGAGGGATTTATACCTTTGATTTGGTGCTGTGAGCCACTTGAAATGTTTGCTACTATACTTTCTGTCTGGTGCCCGAATGTTCATTTCTGTATGTACTTAAAAATCTGCGCACTCTCCTGCTTCTCAGCTCTACACCTCTCCACTCCCCTCCACCTCCACCTCCATACTCTTCATTTCCCACTCCCCATACTCAATTCTCAATTTCCACTTCTCATCCCCTCACTTTCTCATTTCCTACTTCCTCAGCTCCTCACTCCCTCACTTCCTTACTCCCTTACTCCCTTACTTCCCCACTTTCCATTCCCCCATTTCCACCCCAATGTTGTCAGGTTAGTAGAAATTGGTATAGTAGAGGTAAACGATAGAAATGGATGAGTCCAAATGAAAAAAACAAATCCACTACAATATTCCGTGTGTTTAACAAGATGAAAAGTGATGAATTTAAAGAAAGTGCGAAGCAATGTGAGAACAATTTCAAGAGAAATCGAAAGATTGGGTTCATCCCCCTGCTGCTGCTCATCCTTCGTATGGTTCGAAAAACGACACAATTAGAATTGGATGAGTTCCGAGAGAGATTTATGCCTGAAGAGGCAGCAAGAACCACATACACGAAACAATCCTTCTCCGAAGCCAGACAAAAACTTTCCCCTACCGCGTTTACGATGCTTAATGACGAACTGGTTCAAGCTTTTTACGAAGAGGAAGAATTCAAAACGTACCACGGCTTTCGCCTACTGGCGATGGACGGCAGTGTAATGGAACTACCCAATACATCGGAAACCCGGAGTGTATATGGATTCACGACAACATACAAGATAGGGTTTCGGATCGCCAGAGCCCTTTCCTCCCACCTATACGATGTAGAGAACAAGTTGGTTGTAAGTACCTGTCTGAGCCGCTATGACGATAATGAACGCGATCTAGCGAAGCGCAATATTGAACATTTTCTACAACTGAAAACCTCATCCATTCGGAATTTGATCCTGTTTGATCGTGGCTATCCGTCTGCAGACTTTTTGTTGTACTTGCAAGAGAAGGGAATCGCTTATTTGATGCGAGCTCAAGGTTCATTCTACAAAGAGATCATGAATACCACTCAGCCGGATGAAAACGTGACGATTAAAATTACGAAATCCAGAGCCTACGAACTCAAGAGGCAAGGAACAATAATTTTGCCAGGAACAGTGATTCACATTCGAGTCTTAAAAGTAGAACTTTCCACCGGCGAGACGGAAATTCTGCTGACGAATGTCAGCGCAGATGAACTGAATTACGAAGCGTGCAAACCACTTTATTTCAAAAGATGGGGGATTGAAACACGTTTCGATGATTTGAAACAGAAGTTTGAGATTGAGAACTTTTCAGGACAAAAACCCCAACTTATAGAGCAAGACTTTTACGCTACAGTACTACTAAGTAACATGGCTTCCGTATTGGAAAATGAGGCTGAGGAACAAATGAATGTAAGCCAACGAACGAAGGAACTGAAGTACACTGAATACCGAATTAACCGAAATATCTTGGTCGGCAAACTGCGTAACCGGCTCATTGAAATGGCATTAGAAGAGGATGATGGAAAGAGGGAGTCTCTGCAGGATCACTTTCTGGAAGAGCTTCAGCGCTATATCGTTCCAGTCGTCAAAGGCCGCTCTTTCATGCGAGATAAGCAGACAAGAGCTAATAAATTCACAAAAACCAAAAGGCGGGGGCTATAAATGCTTAACCTGACAACATTGATTTCCACCCCCCCCCCTGTATCTCTCAATTTTTCATCCCAACTCCTCCTTCCTTATTTCCCACACCACACCTCCCCCGTACCTCTCACTTCTCCCCTCCGCCCCCTCCTCCCTAACTTCCCGCTCCACACATGTCCACTCCCGCAAAAGCTCAGAAACAACCAACTTTAGCGGCCAGCCAGCCAAATCAGTTACACAAAAAAACGTTCCCCGGACCTACATCCGGAAGAACGCTTAACTATATTTCCTGAATTACTATGCTTCGTACTTCCAAATAGCAGATTTGCACAGCGCAATCAGCGCCGCACACCCCCAGGCAAGGAAGCCGCTGCAGCAGCCGCAGCGCCAAGCGCAAGGATCGGATCAAACGCACGGATGCCAAGCTGTTCTTCCAGCTCCGCCGCCAGGCCGATGGTGGCAAACCCGGTGCAGGCGAGGACTATGGCCTCCGCACCGCGTTCCACCAGCCGGGCTGCTCCGGCAAGTGCACCTGCCCGTCCGGCAGGCGTACCCAAATCAAGTGTGGTCGTTACACCATCAGGCCGGTCCATGCCGAGGTAAGCATCGCCGAGAATGCTGCGGATCAGCGGCGGCACCTCGGTCAGGATCGTCAGCACGCCGATCTTATTGCTGTATGCCAGCGACATATGGGCTGCACACGAGCCTGCGCCCAGAACCGGTACGTTCACTGCCATCCTAGCTTCCAGCAGCGCCGGATCTGCGGCACAGCTGATGCCGATTGCCGTACAGCCCTGCTGCTCCAGATCCCGGGCCAGGCTGATAATCTTCGGCACTGACTCCGCTTCGGTCTCGTCATTGTATACGCCCTGAGGCTGATCCGGAATGCAGCGGCTGATTACCGGCAGGCCATACCGGTGCTCAATCAATTCTCCGTGCAAATGAATTGCAGACTCCTCTTGCAGTGTGATTACACGTATAATTCCAAGCATCCTTGTCTCCCCCTGGTCAGCCATTGTTGGGCGTTCTGAATATCCTCACCATATACTTTTGCTTCTTCCCGTACCGCGATAACCCTGACAACAACACAGCAGCCGCGCAGCCTAGAGCAGTTCTCCTGCACGCATAATCAGCTTATCATCAATATATACATCCGGCTTCATAACCACGGCATCAATATGAACGCCAGCCGCTACAACCCCGCCGAACGTATTATTGCTGCCAAAAGCGACATGGATGGTCCCGTAGACCTTCTCATCCTCCAGCACCACACCTGTAATTCTGGCCTTGTTGTTTGTACCAATGCCGAACTCGCCCAGGAGCCTGCCGTCACCGGCACCAAGCATATCCAGTAGCCGGTCACCGCTCTCGCCTTCTGCCCTAACCAAACGGCCCTGCTCTACCGTCAGCACCATCGGGCTGTTCAGCGCGCCAATACCTGCAATCGAACCGTCCACCTTAATCTGGCCGGTGGCTGTACCTTCCATCGGCGCAATATAAGCCTCGCCCGAAGGCAGGTTGCCCGATTCGCCCGGATTCAGATATAATCCGGTGCTGAGCACGCCATCCCGGCCCTCAATCGAAAAGCTCAGACTCAGTCCGTCTTTAACTACACGCACCTGGCTCCCCTCAGACAGCAGCGCAGCTACCTGCTCCGTTAATGTCTTCACCTGTGCATAGTCCGCAGTGATCGCGCCATGGCTGAACATGTCATCTGTCATGCCCGGCATGGTCGCCACCCGCGTTCCCGCTGCGGCTGCCTGCTTGCGCGCCGCCGTATGTGTCATCGAATGTGTCGTAATGCATACCGCCACATCCGCTTTGGCCATAGCTTCGGCAATCGGAGCCGGCGGCTCCTCGCCGGATTTGCTCCGCGCCTGCATAATCAATAGCATCGATTCCGCCCCGAGCCGCTTCCCTGCTTCATAGACGGATTCGGCAAGCTCCCGCTTGTCGTCATCGGCCACTACAGCCAGCAATTCACCGCTGCCAAGCCCCAGACAGTCCTTAAGGACATTCATGCTGATCAATATTCGTTGCTCACTCATTATCTTTTCCTCCCGGTTACACCATTTCTGCTACCAGCTTGCCCATCAGGGCATTGGACAGCACGGCAGGCACTCCTGCGGAGGCCGCCCACTGTCTATGCTGCTCCACATATCCCATACAGTCAAGCACAATCACGTCCGCCAAGTCCCGCAGACGCTCAGCAGCCGCACGGAAATCCGCTTCCGTACCGGTATACGGAGAAGCAGCTGCAAACGGCAGCCGCGCTCCGGCTCCCGCGAATTTCTCATTCATGCTCTCTTCCTGCTCGGGCAGAGGACCAATCAGCCCCAGCCGGCGTCCGTCAAGCATCGCCATTACAACCGGAGGGATAATCCGGTCCGGTTCAATCAGATGGGCCTTGGCCGTATGAAGTCCCGGAAAAACACCGGTACAGGCCAGCAGAATCGTCTCAATTCCAGCAGCCTCCATAGCATCAACCTTCCCCTGCAGAACTGACTTTATCCGCTCACGGGAGATTACCGCAGCTGATCCGTCCGCCATGCGGGTAGTCAGCACATACTCCCCCGGTCCAGGACTATAGAATTCGCGTACCTGGGCAGCAGTGAACCCGTCAAGCACCCCGGACTGAACCAGTCCGGCCTTACCCTCCAGATACTTCTCAACAATCGGCGCAACATCGTTCCTTGGAGCTTGTCCGATCGTGATTAACCCTATATTTTTACTCATCTAGCTCCCTCCCGCTTCTCCATACTGATTGAATTCGTGGCAACCGATGCCTGTATATATTGAGCAGGCGCTGAATTAAGCTCAGCGCCTGCCATTATTCCGTTCTATTCCTAGTGAGAGGTTACAGCCGGTTTACCCAGCGTCTGCAGCACTTTCATCGAACCGTACAGCTCGGTAATCTGTGCGAATTCAGCTTCGTTGTAGAAGGAGCATATTCCTTGAGTGAACTCTTTGGCTGTCTCAATGGCAAAGCGCACCGCCTGGGCGATATCAATCTCATGGCTTGCCCCTGTACCGCAGCCGGGTACCATGGACTGGGCTGTAATTGCCAACCCTACAACGGGAGCCGAAGTCGCTACTGCGGGCTGCAGGATGGAATTGATATGATATAGTCCGTTACCGTAAGGAGTAATATCCTGCGTAGTTACCGGAAAAGTAACCGGATACTGTCCTGTCGTCATTTCCTTAATGCGCAGCAGATCCTCACTGACCCGCAGAATGTACCCTTCTTTGACCGTAGGTGAGATTGCAATGCCTTTGTGATTCACCACACGGTTGCCCTTGGTCGTATCAATAGAAATAATCGCTTCCATCTCCGGCAGTACCTCATGCTCATTCATCTGCAGGATATCCACCGGGGAATCCATGAAATCAACGGGCTCATGCGGCAGTGTCGGAGCATCCGGGCAAATATGTGTCGTAACCAGGACGTCACCTTGCAGCACATCCCCTTTGGTCTGCATGTTTGCCAGCTTCAGTGCCGCTGCGATTGCCGCCACTGCGCCGTCTGCATCAGAGACAATGCCGATCCGGCTGGGGCGCGCCCCTATGCCGCCAAGTCTGCCGACAATTCCGAAGGTTGGCGCGCTGCCGCCTCCAAGCTTGCCTTGACTGCCCGGAATGGTGATTTTGACGAATTCCGTACTGCCTTTTTCACCTTCCACTTTCTGAACCTCAACCTTAACCGCAGGATATGCTGCGAATAACTGCCTGACCTGCTCACCATTAACATAAGCGCTGTCCAGTGCGTTCAAAACTGTAATCGTCTGATAAAGTGCCATTATAATTCCTCCCCGGATGCATGCTCATGATTGTGATGTTTGAATTTATACTATCTTAAAATTCGAAACGTCCACAATGTACCGCCCTGCCAAAACTAAGTTGTTTTTCTTGTCCTTTGCACATAAACCTTACGCGCAAGGTACACTCTTCGACCTTTCAGCAGCCTCCGGCATCCATTAAACCCCTAAAATCCACGCTCCATATCATACAGAAATATAAATAAAGGTTAATTATTCCATATTGGCGAATTACAAGAAGGTTACACATCATCAAGTTATGGAAGAGGGTTAATACATGAAGCTGGAACAGACAGAGCATCAAAAAGAGCTCCAACAAACCATCGATCAGGAGGTTCTGCTCTCCGGATTTTCGGGGACGGTACTGGTTACGCAACACGATCAGACCCTCGCAGCGGCTGCTTGCGGACAAGCCAACGTAGCGGAGGAACGGATCAATCAGCTTAACACCCGCTTCGGGATTGCTTCCGGCAGCAAACTGTTCACAGCAGTAGCCATCTGCCAGCTGGCCGAGCAGGGGAAGCTTTCTTTTGACGGCAAGGTGCTGGAGGTCTTACATGAGCAGAAGTTCCCTTTGTTCAGCCCGGAGATCACGGTTCATCAGCTGCTGACGCATAGCTCGGGCATTCCGGATTATTTCGATGAGGAGGTTATGGACGATTTCGCAGCACTATGGGAGGACATACCGATGTATACGCTCAGGCGACCGGGTGATTTCTTGCCACTATTTGCATCCCTGCCGATGAAATTCACTCCCGGCGATCGTTTCCACTATAACAATGCGGGTTATATCATGCTTGGCCTGCTTGTCGAAACGGTCAGCGGAATGAATTTCACGGATTATGTGGAGCAGCATATTTTCCAGCCTTGCGGGATGAAGGATTCCGGTTACTTCGCCCTGGATGCCCTCCCTGCCAATACAGCTCTCGGTTATATCGACAGTGAGACCGGAGAGAATATCAGCAACATCTACTCCATTCCGGTAGTGGGAGGCGGCGACGGCGGCGCTTTTGTCACGGCAGCGGATATGCAGAAGCTGTGGACATGCCTGCTCGGGCACAAGCTGCTGCAGCCAGAGACGACTACCCTGCTGCTCACACCGCATATTCATGAGGATGAGGATACTTACTATGGTTATGGAGTGTGGATTACGATCCGAAACGGCGAGGTGTTTAAATACCATCTCATGGGCTCCGATCCCGGGGTCTCCTTTCGCTCGGCAGTTTATCCGGCAAGCGGCGTAACTTTCACCGCTCTCTGCAACCGGAGCAGAGGAACTTACCGGATGATGCAGGTGGTTGAAGAGAATTTGCACACTAATAAATTACCGGGAGAGTGATGAGAAATGAATAATAAGGAACGATTTTCAAACCGGGTCGATACATATGTGAAGTACCGCCCAAGCTATCCAAAAGAAGCTGTTGATTATTTGTACAATGTCGTCGGTTTGCGTTCGAACAGTAAAATAGCAGACATCGGTTCAGGTACAGGTATTTTTTCAAAGCTACTTCTGGATCACGGAGGCTATGTGACCGCGGTCGAGCCGAATCCGTCCATGCGGTTAGCCGCCGAGCAAATGTTAGAGGGCCATCCGAACTATCAGACGATATCAGGTTCTGCAGAATCTACAGGATTATCTGATCAGTCAGTTGATTTTATTGTCTGTGCACAAGCATTTCACTGGTTTGATCACACGGCAGCGCGAACTGAATTCCGTAGAATTCTGCGGCCGGACGGGCGGGTTATACTGATTTGGAATTCCCGCCTTACACAAGGTACACCATTTCGTGAAGAGTACGATCAACTGCTTCATACCTATGGAACCGACTACGAACATGTCAATCATAAAAATATTTCTCAAGCGATGCTTCTCTCTTTTTTCAAGGAAGGCACTATGCATGAAGTGCGATTTAGAATGAGTCAAAAGTTCGATTTCGAGGGCTTGAAGGGCCGGTTGCTATCCTCTTCCTACAGCCCTGTACCCGGACATCCAAATTACGAACCGATGATGATAGAACTACGAAACTTATTTGACAGGACTAATCAGGATGGTATGATTCTATTCGATTATGAAACTGAGATGTTTTGGGGAGAAGTATAAATCCAAAAGCCGTACACCAGCAATTTGCTGATTGTACGGCTTTTTGGATGTTCATTATATAATTTAGTACCGCGTTACGCCATCCTTAGTCACCAGCGCGAATACCAGCGGCTGCGGCGGAACCGGCTGAGCGGAGATGCGGTAAGCTTCCAGCACCTTGGCTTCGGCTTCCTGCACTTTGCTCTCACTGGCATCATTCACATGCAGCACGGCAAGCGTATCGCCTGCGGCTACGGCATCGCCGACCTTAATCGCCAGCTGAATGCCAACGGCCAGGTCGATGACGGATTCCTTCGTTTCGCGTCCGGCGCCGAGCAGCATTGCCGCTACGCCGATCTCTTCGGCCTGAATGCTCTCCACATACCCTGCGGCTTCCGCCTTCACTTCGATGAACTTGCGCGCTGCCGGCAAAGTATCCGGCGACTCAATCTGCGTGGCATCGCCGCCTTGGGCTGACACCATCTGCTTGAACTTGTCCAGCGCACTGCCGTCTTTGATATGGGACAGCAGAATGGAGCGCGCTTCTTGTTCGTCCTTTGCCTTGCCGCCGAGCACCAGCATCTGGCTGCCCAGAATGAGGCAGACCTCCTGCAGATCCTTCGGCCCGTGGCCGTTCAGGGTCTCAATGCCCTCTTTGATCTCCAGCGCATTGCCGATACCGAAGCCCAGCGGCTGGTCCATGTCGCTGATCACAGCAACCGTATTGCGGCCGAGATGTGTTCCGATATCCACCATCGCCTGTGCGAGTGCAATGGAATCATCCAGCGTCTTCATGAACGCGCCGCTGCCGGTCTTCACATCAAGGACGATGGCATCCGCACCTGCGGCGATCTTCTTGCTCATTACGGAGCTGGCAATCAGCGGAATGGATTCCACGGTTGCAGTCACGTCACGCAGTGCGTACAATTTCTTGTCCGCAGGCGTAATGTTGCCGGACTGGCCGATGACAGCTGCACCGATCTCCCCTACCTGGGTGAAAAAGCGCTCCCGGTCCATCTCCACGGAGAATCCGGTGATCGACTCCAGCTTGTCGAGCGTACCGCCGGTGTGGCCGAGGCCGCGTCCGGACATTTTGGCCACCGGAACTCCGGCCGCAGCTACAAGCGGGGCCAATACAACCGTCGTTTTGTCACCAACACCGCCGGTAGAATGCTTGTCTACCTTGATACCTGCAATCGGACTGAGATCCACCTGGTCACCGGACATCGCCATTTCCAGGGTCAGATCGCCGGTTTCCCGTGCGTTCATTCCGCGGAAATAGACAGCCATCGCCCAGGCGGAAATCTGGTAATCAGGAATTTCACCTTTGCTGTAGCCTTGAATCAGAAAAGCTATTTCTTCACGGCTGAGCTCTCCGCCGTCTCTTTTTTTCTGGATAAGGTCAACTGCACGCATTATACCTGTACCTCACGGACAAAGGAGCGCACAAGTCCGATAAATTTCGGTTTGGTCAGGTTAGCGACTTTTACCACCTGCTCATGAGTGAGCGGCTCCAGCTCGTCCCCGATCGCCATATCGGTGATACAGGTAATGCCGAGCACACGCAGCTTGCTGTGGCTGGCTACGATCACTTCGGGCACAGTGGACATTCCAACGGCATCGCCGCCGAGATAGGCCAGCATTTTAAGTTCAGCCGGAGTTTCATAGGTAGGGCCGCTGATGCCTGCATATACGCCTTCCTGCAGCACAAGTGCTTCACCATCGGCACCCTTTACTTCACCGGCCAGCTTCTTCGCCAGCGCGATATATTCCGGGTCATACGCACGGGACATATCCGGGAAACGTACACCCAGCTCCGGATCATTCGGTCCGATCAGCGGGTTGTCGCCAGTCATGTTCAGGTGGTCGGTAATCAGCATGAGGTCACCGGCTTTGAACGCTCTGTTCATTCCGCCGCCTGCATTGGTAATCACGAGTGTGCCTACGCCAAGCTTAGCCATTACGTATACCGGCAGCACCACTTTGCGCATTTCATAACCTTCATAGTAGTGGAAACGGCCCTGCATGATCATAACATCCTTGCCTTCCAGCTTACCGATCACGAACCGTCCGGCATGACCTTCTACCGTGGAACGCGGGAAATGCGGAATTTCTTCATAAGGCAGATATACCGCATCTTCGATCTGATCGCCCAGATCCCCGAGGCCGGAGCCCAGAATAAGTCCGATAGCCGGTGTGTAAGAACCGAATTTGGATTGAATATATTCAGCAGCTTCTTTTACCTGAGTGCCGTATGGGACTGTTGATGGTGTTGTCATAGGTTGATCCTCCCGGATATGAATTGTCTTGTAAATAGCTTGAAGCAGGAACTACATCTTCGGAATAAAAGCCAGCACCAGCTTCAGGAATTGCTCGCGCACACGTTCCGCTGTCTCCATCACTTCTGCATGGTTCAGCGGCTGTTCCAGAATTCCGGCAGCCATGTTGGTGATGCAGGAAATACCAAGCACTTCAATACCGGCATGACGGGCCACAATCGTCTCAGATACTGTGGACATCCCTACTGCATCCGCCCCTTGGCGGCGCAGCATAACGATCTCAGCAGGAGTCTCATAGTTTGGTCCGAGCAGACCGGCGTATACGCCTTCCTTGAACTCGAAGTTCAGCGCTGCAGCAGCTTCTTTGGCGGCTGCAATCAGGCGCGGGCTGTAAGCCGAAGACATATCCGGGAAACGTACGCCCAGCGCATTATCATTCGGTCCGGTCAGCGGATTGCGGCCTGTGAGGTTCAGATGGTCAGTAATCAGCATCAGATCACCCGGTGTGAAATCGGTGTTGACCCCGCCGGCAGCGTTGGTAACCAGCAGGCTGGTTACGCCCAGCTCTTTCATTACGCGCACCGGGAATGCCGTAGTTTCTGGTCCGTACCCTTCGTACATGTGGAAGCGGCCTTTCATCATGACCACGCGGCGGCCTTCGATCATGCCGATCAGCAGTTCACCTTCATGTCCTTCAACAGTGGATACGGGGAAATGGGGAATTTCATTATAAGGAATGACTACTTCATCCGTGGTCAGATCGGCCAGAACGCCGAGGCCGGAGCCGAGGATCAGCCCGATCTCGGGGGCAACGGTACATTTGTCTTTGATATATACTGCTGCTTCTTGAATATTGCTTTGGGTAACTGCGGTCATGGTTGGTTCCTCCTTGAGGTGGGTGGGATGAACTTTAGTCATCGACGTAAAGCTGAGCCGTCACTACGGTGATATTTGGACTTCCGGCCGCTGTTGTCTACAGATTTCTTCAATTTTGACCCGCTTAGCGGTTGAAATCCGTAGACAAAGGCGGTCGCTATCGCTCCTACAGTTCCAAATTTCCCCTTCGATTCTTCTCGCTTTTAGTTATATCCTTCAGTTCATCTTGATTTATTATTTAAATTAAATTAATTCAGACAAAAAGCTCGTTCCGTACTGCGGTGCCTTCGCTCCGAAATTATCAGCGATAGTAGCGGCAACGTCAGAGAAGGTCTGGCGGATGCCCAGGCTGCCCGGAGTCTTGAATCGCGGGCTGTAGATCAGGAGCGGCACATATTCACGGGTATGATCCGTTCCGGCATGGATCGGGTCATTGCCGTGGTCCGCCGAGATGATCAGCAGATCATCTTCATCCAGGGTGGAGAGCAGCTCAGGCAGCGCCTGATCAAATACCTCCAGCGCCCGGCCGTAGCCTTCCGGATCACGGCGGTGGCCGTACAGGGAATCGAAATCAACGAGATTGGTGAACAGGAATCCGTTGAACGGCTTGCGCAGCTCATCAATGGTGATCTGGATACCGTGCTCATTGCTCTTCGTAGGGTACGTAGCCGTCACCCCTTCGCCAGTGAAGATATCATTGATTTTACCTACCGCAATCACGTCTTTGCCGATGTCCTCCAGAGCGTTCATAACGGTCGGCTCCGGCGGCTTCACCGCGTAGTCATGACGGTTCGGGGTACGCACGAAATTCCCCGGTTCACCGATATAAGGACGGGCGATGACACGGCCTACGGAGAATTCGGGAGCCATCGTCAGCTCGCGGGCGATCCGGCAGGCGCTGTACAGCTCTTCCAGAGGAATGATATCTTCATGCGCGGCAAGCTGGAATACGCTATCTGCCGAAGTATACACAATCCATGCGCCGGTCTTCATCTGCTCTTCGCCATATTCTACGAGAATCTCCGTGCCGGAAGCCGGTTTGTTGCCAATCACCTTGCGTCCGGTTGCCGCTTCGAACTTCTCAATCAGCTCTGCGGGGAATCCGTCAAAATAAGTATTAAAAGGAACCTCAATCTTCAGGCCCATCAGCTCCCAGTGGCCGGTCATCGTATCCTTGCCTACTGAAACCTCCTGCATTTTGCCGTAATAGCCTGTTGGGGCAGCTACCGGTTCAAGCGGCGGCAGCGGAGCAATATTCGCAAGTCCCAGCTGCTGCAGATTAGGAAGCTTAAGACCCGGAACCCGCTCCAGAATATGACCCAGCGTATGGGAGCCTGTATCTCCAAAATTAGCGGCATCCGGCGCTTCACCGATACCTACACTATCCAGAACAATAAATCCGATGCGTTTAAATGAGGACATTGCCGTCTTCACTCCTTCGTAGTTTGCATAATCGTAAGGTCTGCTCAAAACAGGAAGAAACTCCGGGAGAACCTCTCCCGGGAGCTATCCTTTCAGTATGATTCCATCATAACTTTCTTACTCACAAAAAGCATCTTTTCGGGCCAATCCAACCCATTACCCGTTCTACCCACGGTTACACCATACCTCTGAATACAGGCTACCTCGCCCGGGGATGGTGATTCTCATAGACTTCCTTCATATTCTTGCGGGCGATTCCGCTATAAATCTGAGTGGTCGAAATATCGGAATGGCCCAGCATCTGCTGCACAGAGCGCAGGTCTGCCCCGCCTTCCAGCAGATGAGCGGCGAAGGAATGCCGCAGGGTATGCGGTGTGATGTCCTGCTGGATGTCGGCTTCACGCGCATATTTCTTTATTATTTTCCAAAAGCCCTGACGGGTCAGCCGTCCGCCCAGACTGTTAAGGAACAGCGCCGGCTCCTCCAGGTTCACCCGGAGCAGCTTGTCCCGCATACCGGCGGTATAACGGGCCACACAATCCGCAGCAATCGTACCCAGCGGCACCACTCTTTCCTTGCCGGAAGCGCCGCTGCAGCGGGCGAACTTCAGCCCGGTGTTCACGTCCTCCACATTCAGCGAGATTAGCTCCGTAACACGGATACCCGTAGCATAGAGCAGCTCAAGCATCGCCTTATCGCGCATCCCCTGGGGAGCAGATTCATCTGGGACGGCCAGCAGGCGTTCAATTTCTTCAATACTAAGAATCATCGGCGGTTTCTTGCTCGGTTTAATCGTTTCCATATCCAGTGTCGGGTCTTGCCCGATCAACCGTTCTTTCAGCAAAAAATGAAAATAGGCGCGCAGCGATACCGTATTCCGGTTGACTGTTGCCGTTGCCTTGCCCGCTCCGCGCAGAGCGCCGAGGTAGAGCATAATATGTGATCTTCTGATTTCTTCCATCGCAGCCGTGCCGCGTTCTTCGGTAAACTGCAGAAACTGCGAAATATCCCGTCCATAGGATTCCAGCGTACTAGGAGACAATCCTTTGTCCCCGGACAAATACTGCATAAACGGCTGCAAGTGTGACTTCATCTATTCACGCTCCTGTCATACTCAGGCTGCTTCATGCCGCTCTGCAGCGGTTGGGATCCGGCAGCAGTCAGAACGCGGGGCGTCCCTTACATGCTCTAGATTCATTCGACAGGCTTCTAGCTTTTTCCTGCAACCGGCGGAGCGCTCACTCCCCGTACCAATAGTAGAACCGCAGGCGCTGACCTGCACTCAGCCCTTCATCGCTTTGCTTCACATCATGAAATGCCCGGATGGCTGTGCCCTCCGGAATATCATAATTCTGAGCGGGGCTGATCCAGGCACTGACCCAGCTTAGGACATAGTACAGTACACAGCTGATCGCAACGAGCAAGGTCATGAAATACAGCCGGCGTACGGTTTTGGGAATGGAGACAATCATCCGGACAACCTCCTAAAAGTTATGGCAGCATCTGCTTCATGGTTCTGCTTCGCAAAACTCGCTTCGAAAGCATTCACTTAAGTTTTGGCCGCATCTGCTTCACTATTCCACTTCGCAGAACTCGTCCTTCACTTTATGCGCCGGAGGGTGGTGTTATGTATTGCTCTTTGAATAATCATTTAAAAAGCCCCCTCCGGCCATTCAGCCGGGGAGAGCTTGTGCGGTAATTCCTCATCTGTATAAGAGTTCATGCTCTATATTAGCTTATTCGGGAGTATTGCCGTCTGTAGGATTCTTATCCTTGCAGCGGTGGCAAATTCCGTGGAAATCAAGTCTATGATCAAGCACCGTAAAATTATAATCCTTCTCAAGACGCTCTTCCAGCGGACCCAGCCAATCCTCACGAATTTCATCCATGGTTCCGCATTGTACACAAATCAGATGATGATGATGATGTTTCGCTGTATCCGTCCGCAGATCATAACGGGCAACACCGTCTCCGAAATTAATCTTCTCCACGACATGAAGCTCGCTGAGCAGTTCCAGGGTACGATATACGGTGGCGAGACCGATCTCCGGAGCCTTTTCTTTCACCAGCATGAATACATCTTCAGCGCTTAAATGATCATCCTCGTTCTCCAGGAGAACTCTTAAGGTCGCTTCCCGTTGAGGTGTAAGCTTGTATCCTTGGGATTGTAGTTGTTGCTTAATCTTGTCTATCCGGGCTTCCATTGTCTGCCTCCCCCTTGGAAAATTACCGCACCGGGCTTCAAGCCACTTCTTCCATTATAGGGGGAGTTACTTTGAGAAGTCAAACGCTTTTAGCTTACGCGGAGGTGGGACCCCGACGTTCAAGGATGTGCCGGAATGGAAATTCATTCCACCACAGGTTCTCAGTACAGGCTGCTGCTTCCTGAAGATTCCACGCTCATCCGGCTGACACCAGCATCGGCGTCACCCACCGCATCATCACCGGGGTCACCCAGGCTTCAAATCCGGAGATCCCCATAACCAGCAGGGCCATGCCGAGTGACAGCAGGGTATACATTACAAAAGGCCGGGTCACCTTGGTACGCCGCTGTTGTCCCAGCACCCGGCTGCGGATCATCAGCAGGGAGAAAGCAATCGCGGCCGCGCTGCATACGAGCAGTACCGGAATCAGCACCAGATTATGCGGGGCTACAGAGACCAGGGCAAACAGCATGCCATGCCAGGAATACTGGCTGACCAGACTGCCGACGGTGAAGCCAATTAGCACGCCTTTGAGGAAATCAAGAATCAGAATCCCCGGAAGTCCGATAACCGACAAGCCGAGGATCCAGATCAGTCCAACCCATTTGAGATTGAATGCGGCAATCCCCCAATACGAATCCTGCGCGGCAGGCAGTCCCTGCTGATCAACGGTCATGAAGAAATTACCCAGATAATCCCCCAGCTCCTGCTGCTGATCCAGCGTTAACGCACTGACAATGAGCGCTCCAAATACGACCCCGACCAGGAATAATACCGCGACAAAAATATAAAGAGGCGTCTGTTCCTTCATCATCAGCCTTAAACTGCGCATCAGGACATTCTCCTTTCCGGTCACATGTTACACCATATGAAGGAATGTCCCGCTCTATGACTTGTCCTTGGTTACTTACCCTTAATGACCTTGCCGTACGTCCCTCCGCCTCCTGAAGAGAGCGCAAGCTTGCCAGTACGGGCCAGTACGATCAGCTCTGCTAGCTCTTGTCCGGCAACAGCAGCAAGCTCGGCTTCACCCGCCTTGTGCAATATATTCATCTCTGTGCCAAACGCCTGCAGCAGATCATTCAGCTTGCGCTTGCCAAGTCCCGGAATAAACTCCAGAGGCACCTGATAATGGTACGGCGGACGGTACGCCGGAACCAGCGGCTGCTCACGGTCAGCAATATCGAGAATACGGTCCAGCACACCTTTCACCAGCTTCGGGCTGCCGCAATACGGACAGCGCTCTGAAGTCGCATACGCCTCATCGATAATGCTGCCGCAGCCGCCGCAATATGTGCGGTGGTATTTCCCCAGCCGGGGATTCAGCCCGAAGTTGGCACTAATCCGGCGTCCCTCCGAGCGTTCCAGCGCCAGCTTCAGCTCATGGAAGGAAGGCCGCTGCAGCTCGATCACATTATACTCACGGCCGATTTTACCCAGGGAATGGGCGTCGGAATTAGTCAGGAAGCTGTAGGGGTCAAGCTCTGAAATATATCCGGCCATTTCCGAATCCGCACTGAGTCCAAGCTCCACCGCAGCAATCCGTTCCAGGTCGAATAATTCAGCCATCCGCTCCGCTGCACAGCCGTATAGCCCTTTGTGCGGGGTGAAAATATGTGCGGGAATCAGCAAGCCTCCCCGTCCGGTAATCTCGTCCTGCAGCACCCGGGAGGGTGCATACAGGCGCTGGGAGCTGAGATTCACATTGCGCATATGGGCGCTCATCCAGCTGCTGAACTCTTCCATGGTCCCCAGGTCCGGCATAAAGGCCAGGACATGGCATTCTTTCCGCCCGGGCTCACGGATCTCAATCTCGGTTCCCAGGATGATCGTAGTCCCCCTGTAGGCAATACCTCCGCCTTCCGCCATCGTCATCTCACCGGAATCCAGCGCCGCATGAATATCCCGCAGCACCCCCGGGGAGTGGCTGTCGATGATGCCGATCAGGCCAATCCCCTTGCGCTCCGCCGCCTCTTTGGCAATCCCGGCGAAGGTGAGCTCGCGGCTGCCGCTGATTTTGACAGCCTGTCCCTCCGAAGTCCGCCCGATATGCACATGCAGGTCGCAGTAAACGCTCTGCAGCGTGGACACTAGTGCCATTGCCCAGTCAGCGTATACAGATGCCAGGCATAGACAGCCATCATGGTCTTGGCATCGGCAATACGTCCATCTGCGATATACTGGTACGCTTCCTCCAGCGTCAGCTCGGAAACCTCCAGGAATTCATCCTCATCCAGCGCCATCTCACCCGGCTGGGCATCTTCTGTCACATAGAGGTGAATGATCTCATCGGCGAAGCCGGGAGAGGTATAGAAGGACTTCAGCAGCTTCAGCCCGCCGCTGTGAAATCCGGTCTCCTCCTGAAGCTCACGGCCCGCAGCCGCCAGCGGATCCTCGCCTTTATCCAGCTTGCCTGCCGGTATCTCCACTTCAGTACGGTGCATCGGCTGGCGATACTGTTCCACAACAAGCATTTTACCGTTATTCAGCGCCAGCACAGCTACGGCCCCCGGATGCTTCACCACCTCACGGGTTGCTGTATTGCCGTCAGGCAGCTTCACCGTATCTACCTGCAGCGAAATAATGTTGCCAGTAAAGATCGGCTTCGTCGACAATGTTTCTTCATCCAATGCGGGGTTGCGGTTGATTTCATCGTTTTTCATAGATTTGTGGTCTCCTTTGGCATGGTTATGCATAGGGTGTATTATAGCAAACTTAAAAGGAAAGAAGGAATGCAGGCATGAATGATTGTCTTGTCCGAGCAAGCTCATCCGCAGTTACAATGGTAGGTAAACCGGAGCAGATCAAGGCCGTAATGGCCGGGTGGATGAAGCAGTACGGGCGTGATATGCCCCTATCCTACATCCTGCTGCTCCAGGCGGAAACGCGGATCACAGCTTCCAAGGCAGGATAATGCCGCTTCTTTCCGGATATCCGTGAGGAAGATTAGCTTCACCGAGTAACAAGAAGGAGCTGTCTCCCGGTGAATTCCGGAACAGCTCCTTCTTGTTACATTTAAGCGCAGCCGGCCCCATTACCGGCAGGCATCTGCGCAGTTTTTGAAATCAGCCTTTTTGGCTCTCGGCCACAATGGCAACAACCAGGCTGGCTACTTTGACGATATCTTCGGCTTTGATCCGTTCCTTCGTTGTGTGGATATCCTCATAGCCGACAGCCAGATTCACAGTAGGAACCTTCAGGCCGTTGAACACATTGGCATCACTGCCGCCTCCGGAAGCGAACAGCCGGGTAGTCAGTCCCAGTGAAGTAATCGCGCGGTCTGCCAGCTGTACCACCGGATCATGCTCATTAAAGCTGAACGCCGGATAAATGATTTCACTGCGGAATTCACTCTGTGCGCCGTTGTCACGTGCGGTTGTCTCCAAGGCTTCACGCATAGAGGCAATCTGCAGTTCTACCTTCTCCTGGACAATACTGCGGGCTTCCGCATCCAGCTGCACATGGTCGCAGACCACATTGGTCGGGCCGCCGCCGGCAAATTTGCCGATATTCGCTGTCGTTTCATTATCGATCCGTCCAAGCTTCATCGCCGAAATCGCTTTGCTGGCTACTTGAATCGCACTGATCCCATCCTCCGGATTAACTCCTGCATGAGCAGATTTGCCGAAGATCTGCATCGTTACCCGCGCCTGTGTCGGCGCAGCAATGGCAATCGCTCCTACTTCACCATTGGAATCGAGCGCGAAGCCAAGATCGGCATCCAGATGTGCCGGGTCCATTGCGCGTGCGCCCATCAGCCCGGACTCTTCGCCTGCCGTAATGACAAACTGAATCTGCCCGTGCGGAAGCTTCTGCTCCTGAATTACCCGAATCGCTTCGAACAAGGCGGCAAGTCCCGCTTTGTCATCCGCTCCGAGAATTGTGCTGCCGTCGCTGGTAATCCAGCCGTCTGCCCCCAGCGTAGGCTTAATATTCTGCCCTGGAACCACCGTGTCCATATGGCAGGTGAACAGCAGCTTAGGCGCGCTCACCCCGCTGTCTGCAGGCCAGGTTACGAACAGATTGCCCGCCCCGTGTCCCGTTCTCTCCTGAGAATCATCTTCAACCGCTGTCAGGCCCAGACTGCTGAATTTCTCCTTAAGCACATCGGCAATCCGCCGTTCATTTCTGGTTTCACTATCAATACGGACAAGCTCCATGAATTCATTGATCAACCGGTCTTGTGATATCACTTGGACTTCCCTCTCTTTCGCGGATACGTTACAATGGTTGTACTGCGTTGTCTAACGCCTACGTTCTTAACTTAAACTAATCTCAAAGGAGTCACTCATGCAACAGAAAAAATGGTTCCGCATCATTATCTACATTATGCTGATCGCTATGATCGCCTCTACGGTGCTCTTTGTCATCGAGCCGTTTATGGCCGGTTAGTCACGTTTAGTACTTGAATAACAGCGTCCGGGTTCTCCGGGCGCTGTTTGACGTTGCCTGGATTCAGCATTCATTATTCTGCAGCACTTACAGCCCCGGCAACCGCTTCATACGGAAACTGCTGCAAGAAATAAGGCACCAGCTCTGACGCAACGGTCTCTATGGCAAAGGAACGTCCGGTGCATTCCTCAAGTGAAGTGACTCCGTACTCGGCAATGCCGCAGGGTATGATTCCCGAGAAGCCGCTTTGGCTGATTCCGGCTGAGATGTTGAACGCGAAGCCGTGGCTGGTAATAAAACCTCTGCGGAATTTACTCTTGTTGAATTTGACGCCGATCGCACAAATCTTCTCATCGCCGACCCATACGCCCGTATATCCCTGCTTGCGGGTTCCTGTTATCCCGTATGAAGCCAGAAAGGCAATAATAACGGCCTCCAGCCTGCGCAGATATCCGTGCAGATCGACCTTGCCGTCTTCGCCAAGCTTCAGGAGGGGATAACCTACAAGCTGGCCCGGTCCGTGATATGTAATATCTCCTCCGCGGTCGATTTCAAACAGCGCAATCCCTTGTTTCCCCAGCTGTTCCACGCTAAGGAGCAGATGCTCCGGATGATTCTGTGAACCGATGGTATAGGTTGGCGGATGCTGCAGAAGGATCAGCCGCTCGGAAGCGGTGCCCGCGTCAATCCCCTGCACCGCTTCCTTTTGCAGCTCCCAGGCCGCGCCGTATTCCATCAGCGGGAGATAGGAAACTTCCAGTTTACTTAAGTTCAGGTTGTCCATGGTCATAAGGTCCCCTTTGCTTCATATTCTCCCTGTCACAGGGTTCCGCAGCTGCCTTATTAAAGCATTAGTACAGCTTGGTGTCCGGCGTATAACCTTCCACATTATCCTTCACGCGCTGCAGGAAACGCCCGCTGATGACTCCATCCAGAATCCGGTGATCCAGCGACAGGCAGATATTGGCCATCGAGCGGACGGCGATCATATCATTGATGACCACTGGTTTTTTCACGATAGATTCAAAGGTTAGAATCGCCGCCTGCGGATAGTTAATAATCGGGTAGGACAGAATCGAGCCGAACGAGCCGGTGTTGTTAACCGTGAACGTGCCGCCCTGCATATCTTCCAGCCGCAGCTTGCCTTCACGAGTCTTCAGCGCCAGTTCGTCGATCTCGCGGGCCAGCCCGGCGATGTTCTTCTGATCGGCTTTTTTGATGACCGGTGTCATTACGGAATCCTCTGTACCTACGGCAAGCGAGATGTTGATATCGCGTTTGACGATGATTTTGTCAACGGCCCAGACGGAGTTCATAATCGGATAATCCTTGATTGCACTGACAACCGCCTTCATCAAAAAGGCCAGATAGGTCAGGTTAATACCCTCTTTGCGCTTGAACTCATCCTTCAGCTTGTTGCGCAGCACGACAAGATGGGTCACATCGACCTCAATCATTGTCCAGGCATGCGGAATCTCCGAGACGCTCTGGCGCATACGGGTCGCGATCGTATTGCGGATCGGCGTAACGTCGATCAGATATTCCGAGCTGCTGCCCCGTCCGCCTTCCACTTCGATCGTTGGAATCTTCGGCGACTCGCTTAAGTGCAGACCGGAATGACGCAGATGCTGAGGTTCTCCGCGCACTTCTTCCTGAATGGCCTGCAGCGCAGGCTGCTGCAACGCTTCAGGGGCAGCGGCGGGTGCCGTAGCTGCTGGCTGGGCTGCAGCTGCGCCGCTCTCCAGGAACGCGAGCACATCCTTGCGTGTGATGCGTCCGCCCAGGCCGGTGCCCGGCACGGCCGCAAGGTTGATGCCGTGCTCGGCGGCCAGCGTCTGCACAGCCGGAGAGTAACGGGAGCGCATCGGAGCATCCGCGTCAAAAGCCGCAGCCGGCACAGACGGCCGGACGGAGGCGTGGGCAGGCTGCGGCGCGGCGCCGGGTGCCGCAGGTGCAGCGGAATTTGCAGGTCCCGCAGCGGCAGCTACCGGGGACGTGGCCGCTGCGGATGCCGCAGGGGCTGCTGCACCGGCAACTGCGATACGGGCGATAATCTCGCCGACGCTGACCGTCTGGCCTTCTTCGGCGAGCAGCTCCACCAGCGTACCGTCTACGGTAGCCGGCAGCTCAGCATTTACCTTATCCGTAATCAGCTCACAGATCGGCTCATATTGCTCGATCGTATCGCCCGGCTGCTTCAGCCATTTCCCGATCGTCGCGGATACCAGCGATTCTGCCAGCTGCGGCATGATTACATCCGTCAGCTTTGTATTGTCAGACATAATGTCACTCCTTAAAGTTTTGTAAGCAATAGGCTTCCTGAGTTAGCTTCGACAAAACTGGCTTCGAAAGCATACGCTTATGTTTTGTAAGCACAAGCTTCCTGAAGCAGCTTCGTACAAAACTGGCTTCGGAAGCATGTAGCCACGAAATCCTGCCCAAAATACAACATTTCACCACTTAAATCGGTCAAACATCAAAAAAGTTGTACAAAAGGCAGCATTTCTCTTTATCCAAGCCGATAAGCGTGCAAATTGTTGTATTTCATACAGCAATCTGCCCAACCCACCGCTAATTTCGAATCTAAGCTGCAATAATTGCAACATTCATGCCCAATGTACATTACAGGCTGAGCCTAAATACCTCACCTGTTGTTCACATATATCAGTACTGCGCCAAACGCAGCATCTCAGCCTTTAATTTGTCCTTGCTCAGCATGAAGAACTTCTCCATCGGCGGGGAGATTGGCATCGCCGGCACATCAGGTCCGCACAGGCGGAAGATTGGCGCATCCAGATCAAACAGGCAGTGTTCAGCAATAATCGCTGCCACTTCGCCGCCAATGCCTCCGGTCTTGTTGTCCTCGTGGACAATCAGCACCTTGCCGGTCTGGCGGACAGCGGCAATAATCGCCTCGCGGTCCAGCGGCTGCAGGGTGCGCAGATCCAGAATATGCGCGGTAATGCCCTGCTCGCGCTCCAGCTCTTCCGCTGCCTGCATCGCAAAATGCAGCGGCAGGCTATACCCGATCACCGTAATATCGCTGCCTTCACGCAGCAGATTCGCTTCACCGATCGGCACAATGTAGTCGCCCTCCGGCACATCTTCCTTGATCAGCTTGTAGCATTTCTTGTTCTCGAAGAACAGCACCGGATCAGGGTCACGGACAGCAGCTTTCAGCAGTCCCTTGGCATCGGCAGCCGAGTAAGGGGCTACAATCTTCAGTCCCGGAGTACCGAAGAAGATCGATTCCGGACACTGAGAGTGGTACAATCCGCCGAAGATCCCGCCGCCGATAGGCGCGCGGATTACCACCGGACAGTTCCAGTCGTTATTGGAGCGGTAGCGGATTTTGGCCGCCTCGCTGATAATCTGGTTCGTAGCCGGCAGCATGAAATCCGAGTACTGCATTTCGGCGATTGGCTTCATACCGTACATCGCAGCTCCGATCGCCACACCGGCAATCGCTGACTCCGCAAGCGGTGTATCAAGCACGCGCTCTGCGCCGAACTGCTCCTGCAGTCCTTTGGTAGTCGTGAATACGCCGCCCTTCACGCCGACATCCTCACCCAGCACGAACACCGAATCATCGCGCTCCATCTCTTCCTTCATTGCCAGCCGGATTGCATCGATATATTCCATCATCGCCATGGCTTATGCTCCTCCCTTGAGGCCGGATTCATCGTACACATGCAGCAGCGTATCTTCCGGTTTCGGGAACGGTGCATTTTCGGCGTAGGTTATGGCCTCTTTCAATTCAAGATTATATTCGGCAACCAGATCACGCTCCTGCTCGTCACTCCACAGACCCAGTCCGGTCAGGTATGTGCGGAACGCGGCGATGCCGTCCTTTTTCCAGTTCTCGTCAACCTCTTCCTTGGTCCGGTAAGCCAGATCATTATCCGAGGTGGAATGCGGCGACAGGCGGTACATCATCGCTTCAATCAGGGTGGGTCCTTCTCCGGCGAGCGCACGCTCCCGCGCCTCTTTGACCACACGGTAGACCTCAAGCGGATCATTGCCGTCCACCCGGACCCCCGGGAAGCCATAGCCGAGGGCGCGGTCACTAACCTTGCCTCCAAGCTGCTTGTGGGCAGGAATGGAGATCGCATACTGGTTGTTCTGGCAGAAGATGATAACCGGCAGCTTATTCACACCGGCGAAGTTACACGCTTCATGAAAATCCCCCTGGTTACTGGAGCCTTCACCGAACGTAACAAAGGAAACAAACTTTTTCTTCTGCATCTTGGCCGCCAGCGCAAAGCCTACAGCATGCGGAACCTGGGTCGTAACCGGACTTGATCCCGTTACGATACGCAGGCGTTTGCTCCCGAAGTGGCCCGGCATTTGCCGGCCGCCGCTATTCGGATCTTCCGCCTTGGCGAATACGGACAGCATCAGCTCACGCGTGGTCATTCCTACCGTCAGCACGAAAGCATAATCACGGTAATACGGGAGGAAATAATCATTCTCCCGGTCCAGCGCAAAAGCCGCCGCGACCTGCGCCGCTTCCTGTCCGATGCCGGACACATGGAAGTTGATCTTGCCTGCGCGCTGAAGCAGCAGACTGCGCTCATCGTATTTGCGCCCGAGCTGCATAAATCTGTACATATCGATAACCTGGCCGTCGCTGAGTCCAAGCTGTTTATGTCGGTTAACGGTTTCTACAGTACCTTGGGATTCCATATAAGAGGTACCTCCTAAAAGTTTTGTAAGCATAGCTTCCTGAATTCAGGTCGTTCAACCCGGCTCCGGAAGCGTTCGCTAACTTTGTTAAGCATGACTTAACAAAGTATATGCCCTGATCTTAAAACCAAGTACTAAATTCATTCTAAGTTCATTATAATCCCTTTCCATACAAAAAGAAAAGCCAAGAAATGCCGCTATGGAGCTGTTTAGGCGCATCAAGCGCCCTCAGCTCCGTCCGGCATTCACTTTAGCCCCTTCATCGTATCCTAGAATCCGATTGCTCTTCCATCCACCGCCAGCATCGCTTCACCGATGATCTCCGAAAGTGTCGGATGGGCATGGACCGCCTCGCCAACCTCCCAGGGTGTTGCATCCAGAATCTGTGCCAATGCCGCTTCACCGATCAGGTCCGTCACATGCGGGCCAATCATCTGCACGCCGAGGATATCCCCGCTCTTCGAGTCGGCGACCACTTTTACGAAGCCGTCCTTCATGCCGTAGACAATCGCTTTGCCGATAGCGGAGAACGGGAATTTGCCGGTTACAGTCTCATGTCCCAGCGCCTTCGCTTCCTTCTCGGTATAACCGACACTTGCCACTTCCGGCCGCGTATAGACGCAGCGGGGAACAAGATGGGCTTCATACGGATGGAGCGTTTCGCCCGCCAGGTGATTGACGGCACGGATGCCTTCATGGCTGGCCGCATGTGCCAGCTGCAGTCCGCCGATGCAGTCGCCAATAGCGTAGATATGCGGCTCCCCCGTCTGCATGCTGGCATTCACTCCGATGACACCTTTGTCGAAGCGGATATCTGTATTTTCCAGGCCGATATTCTCGATATTCGCTACGCGCCCGACGGATACCAGCAGCTTCTCTGCCGACAGGCTCTGACTCTGCTCACCCTTACGGGCTTCAATCGTAATTCCGGATTCCGATAGGTTACAGGTCTCTGCATCCACGGTAGTCCCCGTCAACACTTTGACTCCACGTTTCTTAAGCAGACGCAGCAGTTCACGGGCAACCTCTTCATCTTCCTGCGGCAGCAGCTGGCCGGCGGCCTCAACTACAGTGACCTGCACACCGAAATCGGCTAGCATCGAAGCCCATTCCACGCCGATAACCCCGCCGCCCACAATAATAATCGAAGCCGGAAGCTCTTCGAGCGTCAGCGCTTCTTCACTGCTCAGAATCACCTTGCCGTCAGGCGTGAGGCCAGGCAGTATACGCGGACGTGATCCGGTAGCAATGATGAGATTGGTGGAGACTACGGTCTCCATCTCGCCATCCTCCAGCTCCACGGCAACTGCACCGCTTCGCGGAGAGAAGATAGACGGGCCGATGATCCGGCCTTTACCTTTGAGAATCTGAATTTTATTCTTGCGCATCAAATACTGCACACCCTGATGGAGCTGCTCCACTACCGCTTCCTTACGCAGCTGCACTTTGGGAAACACCAGCTCTACGCCAGTTGTCTCTATACCGTAGCTTTCGCTCTCCTTGATTTCAGCAAATACCTCGGCACTGCGCAGCAGTGATTTGCTGGGAATGCAGCCGCGGTGCAGGCAGGTTCCGCCCAGCTTGTCCATTTCGATGACGACGACGGATTTGCCGAGCTGCGCGGCGCGGATCGCCGCCACATAACCACCGGTACCTCCACCAAGTATCGCCACGTCACAGGTAATTGTCATGATATGTATCCTCCAGTCATTCCTCTAAAGTTCATTTAACCTATTATATTGTACTCTCTTTTGATTCTATTACAAAACTTATAAACGTCATGTATCCATGGACTTTTGCCAATTGAAGCGTTATCATAGGGGTGAATTCAAACGGCTGCGAAGAGGAGGGACGATTATGAAACTGCTCATTTCACGCTTCATTGCCATCCTTATCCTGGTGATCCCCGGCCTTCTGGCCATGAAGGGCTTCCTGATGATGAAAGATGATATTTTCAACTTTATCTCCATGCATGGCGACGATTCCGTCACTCCGGATTTCGCCTGGCTGCATTTTGGCGGAGGATTACTGCTGTTCCTGGCCGGAATGAGCTTCCTCGGCGGCTGGATTCTGACCCGGGACCGCAAGAAGAACTACGTAGGACCACGGTTCAGAGAGAAACAGAAAGCGCAGCAGCCCCCGCCCACCAATGCCACACCCTAACAATAATCAATAACACTAATAAGCAGGGGATGTCCCAAGCCAGGATTGAAATGGCTGCTGAGGCATCCCCTTTTGTCGTTCAATTGTTCTGAAACCAACTGCAATGTAGCTTGGCTGGAGAAAATTCCGATCCGCACCGGTGCCCTCGCTTGTTTGCAATTTACAGGCTGTGCGCTAAGAGACTCCCGCTCAAATTCCAATTTGAGCCAGCATTGCGGCGGGAGAGCTTTATTTCCCCACTCTCTCTTACACTTATAATCTGCCGGAATACGACAACCTCTTATACTTGATTCGTTACCGGCCTAGGAAGCACTGTCTATTAGGCCGCTACAGACAAAAATGTTGTACGTTTTGCAACTTTGATACCCAGATAGCCAGGTGTTCAGATAGATTGTTGTAGGAAATACAACAATAATCCGGCTAAGCCGCTTAAATAAGGTGAAATCCTGCATTTTCTACAACAATTTTGGTTTTAGGCCGGTAGGAAGAGGGAAATGTTGTATTATGTGCAGGATTTCATTATAAGTTACCAGAACTCTGCCCAGAAAGCGGATATAATCGGGACATTCGTGCGACAACAGCAATAGCAGCCAAATATAACTGCAGGATTAAGGTTATCCGCTTGGCATCCTCTCTGCACCGCCTATTTCAGCAATGGATCTTCCCTATCCCATCCTTGCCGGCAGCACTTACTGCGCAGCAGCCCCCTTGCTCCCCTGTACCAGTTCGCTATAGAGACCGCCCTGCCGCAGCAGTTCCTCATGGGAACCCTGCTGAATCAGGCGTCCGCCCTGGAGCACCAGTATGCGGTCAGCAGCCCGGATCGTGCCCAGCCTGTGGGCAATCACGAAGCTCGTCCGCCCTTTCATCAGCGCCTGAAGGCCTTCCTGAATCTTGATCTCGGTCACTGTATCAATGCTGCTCGTAGCTTCATCCAGCACCAGCATAGACGGATTCGCGAGAATTGCCCGGGCAATAGCAAGTAACTGCTTCTGCCCCTGGCTGATGCCGCTGCCGTCTACGGACAGCATCCGGTCATAACCGCCCTGCAGCCTCATAATGAAGGCATGGGCATTGGCAAGCTTCGCGGCTTCCTCCACCTCTTCATCGGATGCATCCAGTCTGCCGTAGCGGATATTATCGCGGATCGTACCTTTGAACAGGAAGGAATCCTGCAGTACGAAGGCCATTTGGCTACGCAGACTTTCCCGCGTAATCGTGGAGAGCTCTCTTCCGTCCAGCGTAATACTTCCTTTACTCGGATCGTAGAAGCGGGACAGCAGGCCGATTAGGGTGGTTTTGCCGGCTCCAGTAGGTCCAACCAGCGCAATCATCTCTCCGGGCTTAGCTTCAAAAGAAATATCCTGCAGCGTATCTGCGCCTCCATCATAGGAGAAGGATACGCCTGAGAACTTCACCGCTCCTTCCACATGCTGCAGCTTTACCGCTGCCCCCTCATCCCTGGCTTCGGTTTCTTCATCGAGTACTTCGAATACCCGCTCCGCACCGGCAATTGCCGACAGAAGGGTGTTCCACTGGTTCGCCAGATCATTCAGCGGGCGTGTAAATTGACGTGCATATTCGGCAAAAGCAATAATTATCCCTACTGTTACGAGTCCGCGGATGGCGAGCAGCCCCCCGACTCCGGCAACGATTGCAAAGCTTAGGTTGTTCAGACCATTCATCAGCTTGGGAATGAAACCGGATATCGCCTGCGCCCAATACCCCGACAGCATAATCCGTGTATTGCGCTCCCGGAAGCCGGTAATGACCCGCTCCTCCTGCGAGAAGGCTTTGATAATCCGCTGCCCGGACAACGTTTCTTCTATATATCCGTTCAGTTCCCCCATATTGCGCTGCCGTTCCTTGAACAGCGGGCCGGTCCGCCGGGTAATCCAGCGCATGCCCAGCATCATCAGCGGCACAACGATGAAGGTCAGCAGCGTCAGCAAGGGACTGAGCCACAGCATTACCCCCACCGTACCCACCAGCGTCAGGATACTGGAGAAAATCTGAATCGCCGAGCTGTTCAGCGTCGAGCTGATATTCTCAATATCATTGGTTAGCCGGCTCATAATCTCCCCCTGCTGCCTGCGGTTGAAGAAGGAGATCGGCAGACGGTGCAGATGAGAGAACAGATCCGTACGCATCCGGTATACCGTCTCCTGGGCAATCTCGATCATCCAGATATTCTGCAGCCAGGAGATCAGAGAATTAAGCAGATAGACAAGCGCCAGTGTGACCAGAAAAATCACCCAGGTTCTGCCCCCGTCCCCTTCAAGATAATGGTCCACCGCCCGGCTGATCAGGTAAGGTCCAAGCAGGGACAGTCCTGAGCTGAGCAGGACCATAAACAGTACCAATACCAGCTTAGCCCTGCGCTCCGCAAGGTAACTCCATATCCGTCCAAGTGTACCGGACCAGTTCTTGGCTTTGGCCTTCGGTTTCCGGGCGCCCATTGCCCCGAAGACCTTCCCTTCTCCCAGTCCGACCTCCAGCTTCGGATGGCGGAACGGCTCAATGAGTGCTTTGAACATGCTGCGCCTCCCCTGTCTGTGACTGATAGATTTTGCGGTACAGCGGGGACGCATCCATCAGTTCTGTATGCGTCCCCTGGGCAATCAGCCGTCCTTCGTCCAGCAGCAGAATCAGATCGGCCGACACAGTGGAACTGATCTTCTGGGTGATGAGGAACGTTGTGCAGGACATCGTCTTCAGCTCCGCCAGTAAAAGCCCCTCCGTCACCGCATCAAGCGCACTGGTGCTGTCATCGAGAATTAGAATCGCCGGTTTGCGTACCAGTGCCCGCGCGATGGTCAGACGCTGCTTCTGTCCGCCGGACAGATTGACTCCGCGTTGCCCAAGCCGGGTATCGTACCCCTCTGGCAAACCTGCAACAGTCTCATGAATCTGTGCCGCTGCGGCTGCCTGCTCAATGTCCGCCTGATCCGCCTGTCCGTTACCCCAGGCAATATTTTCACGGATCGAGCCGGTGAACAGCAGTACCTCCTGCGGTACATATCCAATGGATTCCCGCAGTGCCTGTATGCCCATCTCCGTATGCTTCATCCCGTCAATCCTGATGACACCGCTGCCACACTCATACAGACGGGGGATCAATGTTACCAGAGAGGATTTACCTGAGCCCGTTGCACCCATAATCGCCACACGTTCTCCAGGCTGCACCGTGAAGGAAATGTCCTCCAGCACTTTAATCTCACTGCCGGGATAACTGAAGCCGACCTGCTGGAACTCGACCTTCCCCTTAATGGCTGGCACCTGATTCTGATTCTGATTCTGATTCAGAGAGCCCGTTTGCGCTGACGCCATCCCCAATTCCCCCGGACCTTCACTTGCCGACATCACTTCATCGATGCGCACGGAAGAAGCTCTGGCGCGCGAGAAGCTTACCATGATCCAAGACAGCGCAGACAGTGCACCCATGGTGCGCAGGGAGTAGTTAATGACTGCAACGGTCTGCCCGAGCGTCGCATCTCCCGAAGAAATCTCAATCCGGCCAAACCATAACACAGCCAGAATTCCAGCATTCACGATGATCATAATGAACGGTGTCGAGGTCTCCGTCAGCCGCAGCGCGGCGACGGTCGATTGCATCAGCTTCCCGCTGAACGAGGCAAACCGGCCAATCTCATGACCCATGCGCACAAATACACGAATCAGGCGGATACCGGTAAGATTCTCCTGAATGACACCATTGACATCATCCAGCCGGTTCTGCACATTGCGGAACAGAACAGAGGCTCTCCGCATCAGCCATAGGAGGAAAATCACCAAAAACGGCAGCGTCACCGTCAGCAGCAGCCCCAGTCTGACATGCACCACGAGTGCCATAATTACGCTGCCCACAACTACCAGCGGGATACGGGTCATGAACCGCAGACCCATGAATATCGTATCCTGCAGCTGAGACACATCCCCGGTAAGCCTTGTAATCAGCGACGAAGTAGGGAAACGGCTGAAGATCTCATAAGAGAAGGATTGCGCCTTCTCATACAGCTTGTCCCGCAGGTCGAACGCGAACCCCTGGCTGGCATGCGATGCATAAAAGGAGCTGAGCACTCCGGCAAGAAACGCCACTGCTGCGCTTCCCACAAGCACACCGCCCCACAGCCAGACTACTGCTGTATCCTTTTCCCGGATGCCTTCATCAATGATTTTGGAGATCAGCAATGGCTGCGACAGCTCTACTGCCAGTTCGATCAGCATCATTACCAGCGCGGCAATGGCTGCGACACGGTATTTTTTAAGATAAGAGAAGGTTAGCTTCATCGGATATACCCCATTTATTTATTCGTAGAGCGCATCCCGCAGACGGGTAGACATCGCTGAGCCTTGTCCCGATTTCAGGATGACCCGGCGCAATGCCTTATTGCTGCGGTTAAGCTCCGTCATTTCTGCCAGCATTTCGACCAGTAAATTCTCCGACTCAGGGCTTAGTCCCCCCTTCTCCTGAAGTAGGTTCAGCCGTTCCTTGTATTGCTCCAATTTCTCTGTCACCTGACAAACTTCCTCTCTGTTCACAAGATTCTCCTGCTGAAGGCATAGTTGCGTTCATTATATCACATCCCCGCTGGAGCAATCTTTTCACTGGCTACCCCGGCCCCGAATATGATACTCTAATGAGGTCGCATTTTTCGGATACTATTAACCAAGCTGAACAGCGAAAGGATAGATGGACGTGGCACAGTTGTTTTTCAAGTATGGGGCAATGAATAGCGGCAAATCCATTGAGATTCTCAAGGTTGCACATAATTACGAGGAGCAGGGCAAGTCGGTACTCATCTTCACTCCATCCCTTGACGACCGGGACGAAGTCGGTTACATCTCTTCCCGGATCGGACTGCGCAAGCAGGCCATCCCTATCGACGAGAATACGGATATCTACAGCATTGTCAGCAGCAATCTGCCGAAACCCCACTGTGTGCTGATAGATGAGTGCCAGTTCCTGACTAAGGACTGCATTCTCCAGCTCGTGCGCATTGTTGATGAGCTTGGCATTCCGGTCATGGCCTTCGGCCTCAAAAATGATTTCCAGAACAATCTGTTCGAAGGCAGCAAGTACATGCTGATCTACGCTGACAAGATTGAAGAAATGAAGACCATCTGCTGGTTCTGCGCCCGGAAAGCCACTATGGCACTGCGGGTCGAAGACGGCAAGCCTGTATACAGCGGCAAACAGATTCAGATTGGCGGCAATGAAGCCTATTACCCGGTCTGCCGCAAATGCCACAAGAATCCTCCATTGTAAAAAAGAATGTATAAAGGCTTAAAAGGTTTTTACTGAAGGCATGGTCGTCATTACAGTGAATATTTGGACTTCCGGCCGCTGTTGTCTCCTGATTTCTATTATTTAATCCGCTGCTACGGTTGAAATCTGTAGACAAAGGCGATCGCTATCGCTCCTACAGTTCCAAAATCCCCTTCCAATCCTAATTTGCCTTTTGTTATTTCTTTTAATCATTTTACAGGCAGAAAACACCAAAACGCATTCCAGCCAATGTTAGGCTAAAATGCGTTTTTTGTGTTTTATTCTAATGAATAGCCTTCAGTGCACTGTGCTCATCTTCCTTACGTACATACAGATCATGCTGAACCGTAGCCTTTCCTCCATAATTAGCACGCTGGGTGGTTGCTTTCATTCCCCCGTTAATCCTGGAGCGGTGCCGTACTCCTGCCGCCGTCAAAAGACCTTTTACCTTAAAATATTGTCCCTGGTCAAACGTGGTATAAACTAATGTGCGTTCTCTCGGAATGAAGAAATGCCAGATGCCTTTTAGCAAGCTCATAAGCGCTCCTCTCCAGCCTAATTACAGCATTTTAGTTCAAGTAACGTTCATGAAGGACCCGCAGATGATGCAGCTCATGTCCGATAATCAGACAGGCCTGCGCCCGAACCGACATGGCTATACCACCGAAGCTCCCCTTGCGTGTATAGGAATCCTCCGGCAGACTATCCAGCAGCGCCAGGGTGGACTCCCGGACGATCCGGTAATGCGTGATCATCTCCTGCAGGGTGAAGCGGTCGAATTCGCCAGCAGCGGCGTAATCATTCTCTTCATATCCGGGCAGCATTGCCTGCTCTCCTCTGGCAAAACAAAGCAGACGGTAGGACATAATGCGGTCATTATCCGTCAAATGCCCGATGACTTCTTTGATGCTCCACTTCCCTGGGGCGTAGCGGTATTCACCCTGCTGCTCCGTCAGCCCGCCAAGCAAAGCCAATACATGCTGAGTCTGCTCTCTTAGAATGACCTTTAAATCTCCCTCTGGCGGCACCAGTGTAATATATCTGGACTGGAATTCGGTGTATTCTCCCTGCTCTGGACGCTCAATCATGGTAAAACTCCTCTCAAAATACATTTTTTAAGAAATATTTGCCGGAAAGTGTCAAAACCTGTTGTTGCATTTTATCCTATTATGTATAATATCACCAAGATTAGCTACTTTGGTATTTGGGAGTGTAGGCATGCTAGATTTTGTGCTGTATATTGTATTTTCCATACTTGAGACAACTGCAATGTTTTATTTGGCCTTCAAGGTTTTTAAGATTGATGTTTATCCCAAAGAAATCTTGTTCGCTGGCGCCCTTATGGCATTTGTGTCCTACGTTCTCCGTAACGACTATGGGCTTATACTTACAGACGTGGCTATTCAATATCTGTTAACTTTCTGCTTTTTATGGCTTTTGTTTCGAATTCATATTTTTTATGCTGCTATTATGACAGGATTAACTTATTTATCCTATATGCTCATTCAATCCACATGTTATTTTCTAATGAAATTGACAGGTTTATACTCTATAGAATTCCCTTTTTTGACCGTTGGTGTGTATATTCTTCAAATTATCTCTGTTGTACTTACAATCATTATTGGTTTTAATATCGGTAAACGTAGAAAGGGATTTGATTTTGTTCCTGACAAACAAAACATCAAAGTAAAGATAGCCCTTCGTGAAATTAAAATCTTTATTCTAAGTGCGCCTGCCATATTCATCGTTATATTAATGCTAATTCTAACACAAAGATATTCTCAGTATTTTTTCCTAATGCCTATGCTTTATGGCATTTTGCTTTATGCCTACCTATATCTATCATATAAAAAGGATCGAACCAATGATGAATTCATTAGCCTTTAGAATTGCAATGGCAATAAAGAATGCAAATTCAGAGGAAACCCACTCTGTCGAAGTTATGCAGTATTCGCTGGGCATTATTTTAAACACACTGCTAATCATAGCGGGCACTTCGATAATAGGTTTTATTTCCGGAACATATGCCGAATGCTTAACCTTTCTATTCTGTTTCTCGATACTGCGCCTCGCCTCTGGCGGTTTTCATTTAAAAACAGCTATGGCTTGTAATATTGTTACTATTTTATTAAGCACTTTACTGCCTTCTTTAATCACCTTTCCAGACTCTGCCCTTTGGATTGCTAACATAATCAGTTTGATCATTATCGTTATATTTGCTCCAAACCCGGACAATAATGCAAGAATTCCCACTTCTATATTTCCATTATTGAAGTTGGTTTCTATATTAATGGTTTCCTCTAACTTCTTCCTTCAATCAGCTGTAATCGGATTGGCATTTATAGTCCAATCATTAACAGTAATTCCTTGGACAAGGAGGAGAATACATTGAAAAAAGCTATCGCTAAAAAGGTTTCAGCCGCTCTAGCCGGATCTGCACGTTTCTTTGTTTCAATTATGAAGCCAGCCTTTCATAGCCCGGAAGCACCCAAAGAATTGCGCAAGTAATCAAACAAGGATGGGGAAAACATGCGTGTCTTACTAAACGACGGCTCTTCCCGGAGTATCCGGGAGGAGGATATATTGTATTTCTCAAACCATAAGAATACAATATTCGTCCATACGAAAGAAGGCGAATTTGTTCTCCCTACCACTCTTTCCGATTTATACGCAGCATACGGGGGCATCGGCTTTGAACGTCTTGACCGCAGTAATGTAGTCAACATTGGCAATATTGACGGTTATGATCCGGAACGGAAGATCGTTCTGTTCAATCAAGGAGAACAATTTGCTACCGTATCAGAATCCAATGAAGCACGGATCAGAAGATTTTTGGCCTCCCGGAGGAATGATACACCTTAATCACAGAAGAATAGAAATATCCCCACCTCCCGGTGCCCATTGGCAGCCGGGATATTTTTTTCCCTCCGATAAATCCAATTCAAATTCTTATTCCAGACCAAAGCCAATCATTATCCCATATTACCCATCTTTTGTAAAGATGAATTCAGAGGGCGAATGACAGCAGACGGATTAGCTTCCAAATGGTACCATTTTGATAGATTCGTAATGTTTTAAAACAATTTACTTGTTTGCTTGCACTCTCAACTACAGATGGAGGAATGTAATGGAATATTATTTTCATCCTTCTCCGCGCCCCTCATCACTTGAGCTATTGTCTGACGAACAATTAATTAACATCTATGAATTGGCGCTGGAAGCTAAAGCTTCAGCTGATTTTATCGAAATCATCAGAAATGTCCTCTCTGGCCGAAATCTGTTAGGCTCAGATCATTATGATGCCTGATCCCTATTTTCAAGCCCTCCTATAAAACCATCCTGCATACTAGTATATTGACCCGGCCTGCCGGGCAATATATTTTTTTGTCATTTTAAGATAAGTGAACTACACACCACCTAAGAGGTGGGTGCTTCTTGGTCAATAGAGCTACTCCTCCAAGTTTACCCAAGCTTATAGGCTAGTTCCTCGCCTAATCTTTGCATTATTACACTGCTAATTTAAGTAAGTTTTTTGTAGTATATTGACCCGGCCTGCCGGGCAATATATTTTTTTGTCATTTTAAGATAAGTGAACTACACACCACCTAAGAGGTGGGTGCTTCTTGGTCAATAGAGCTACTCCTCCAAGTTTACCCAAGCTTATAGGCTAGTTCCTCGCCTAATCTTTGCATTATTACACTGCTAATTTAAGTAAGTTTTTTGCTGCGTTCACATCTCTATCATGTAGTGTAGTACATTCAGGACAAGTCCATTGACGTACACCCAGGTTCTTTACCTCTGCATTTTTGTAGCCACAGCATGAACATAGCTGACTGCTTGCAAAATTTTTGGGAGCAATGATTAATTCTCTACCGTACCATGTAGATTTGTAGGTGAGCATTTCTCTAAACATACTCCAAGAGACTTCGGATATGGCTTTAGCCAATTTGTGATTTTGCATCATGTTCTTTACACGCAAGTCTTCCATAACGATCACTTGGTTATCGTTTATCATTTTGGTGGACAGTTTGTGCAAAAAATCTTTACGTTGATTCGCTATTTTTTCATGCAGCTTAGCAACTTTTAGCCTTGCTTTATATCGGTTATGGCCCCCCTTTTTCTTCCGTGACAAGTCCTTTTGCAGCTTGGCTAATCGCTTTTCAGACTTTCGCAAATATTTAGGATTAGGTATGATTTCGCCATGTGAAGTAATAGCAAAGTCTTTCAGTCCAAGATCAATACCCATCTTAGATTCTAATTTGGGCAATGGGATGACATCCGTTTCCACCAAAACGGCAGCAAAATATTTTCCTGTTGGTGTTTTGGATATCGTGCATGATTTGATCCGTCCCGCGAGTTGACGGTGCAACTTGATTTTGATTTTAGTTTTCAGTTTTGGAATTTTGATCGTTCCATTTTCAATCGCAACGGTTCCATTTTGATTGTTGGTTGTGAAGCTATGGTTATTTGTTTTCTTACTTTTGAATTTAGGAAATCCCACTTTTTTATCGCGGAAGAAGTTCTTATAAGCCTTGTCCAAGTGAAGCTGGCATTCGCTAAAGCAAGGCTATCCACTTCTTTCAGCCAGTCAAAATCCTTTTTGTATTGGGCTGGTGTATTTTTAAGCATGGTTTCCGTCTGCTTGTAGTGCTCAATCTTATCTGCAAGCATTCTATTGTAGATGAAGCGAACGCATCCGAATACGTTAGCGAAGTACTGCTCTTGTTCGTGGGTAGGATAAATTCGATATTTGTAAGCCCTTAACACATGCTCCCCTCATTTCTGACCCTGCGAATCAATATACTTTCTGATGACTTCAGGAGGTGCACCGCCAGTCGTTAGTAGACAATAACTTCTTGACCAAAAATAATCCTTCCATAACTGTTGACGAATAATAGGAAATTCTTTCTTAATTAGTCGAGAGGAAGCGCTTTTGTAAGCGTTCAGAAACTTGGAAATATCGCTATTGGGGTGAGCTTTCATAAGAATGTGGACATGATCCATATCATGATTCCATTCCTGCAAAGTGATATTGTAATTAATCTGAATAGACTCAAATATCACTTTTAACCGATCAGACATTTCACCGTCTATTACTTTTCTACGGTACTTTACGACTAGAACAAGATGATAATGAAGAGAGAATACTGAATGATTATTTGTGTCCAAATCCACTGATATCACAACCTATTTTATTATACGACTGAATAATTTTATTGTAATATTATGGGTTTTAATTGTCAATGAGAAAGACCGCTGACATTCATCCCCCACTTAGAGAAGCGAGGGAATTCTGATAGCTAAATGAAAATGTTAAATTTTAGTTTTTAATTTCAATTTCAATATCTTTCCTATATAATATTCTTTGTGTTTGTTACCTAACTTGACAATAGAAGGGATGAAAGATTGCATGAGGCATAATTTCCAGCACTTATTGCACAAAACTGTTCTATCTTCACTCGTAATTTCTATGACTGTATTGCCATTCAGTGGAATGTTCGCGGCAGCTGCACCGGCTGACTCCACAATGAAGCTGCGCATTATGGAGACTACAGATATCCACACCAACCTGCTCCCGTATGACTATTATAAGAGTGCTACGTCTCTGACCGTCGGACTGGCCCGCACAGCTAATCTAGTGAAAGCAGCCCGCCAAGAGATTGGCAATACGCTGCTGGTAGACAACGGCGACCTGATCCAGGGTACACCTCTGGGCACATACAAAGCGCTTGTGAACCCGATTAAGGGCACCGAGATTCACCCTGTGTACAAAGCAATGAACCTGATGGGGTACGATGTAGCCACCTTCGGCAATCATGAATTCAACTATGGTCTGGATTACCTGGATCAGGCGATCAAAGGCGCCAATTTCCCTTATATTAACGCCAATGTATATGTCGATGACAAAGACAGCAATCCGGACAACGATGTTAACAAATACAGCCCTTATCAGATCATTACCAAATCCTATAAGGATGAAGCCGGCAATGTGCAGACGCTGAAGATTGGTGTGCTCGGCCTTGTCACTCCGCAAATTACCGAATGGGACAAGAGCAATCTGGAAGGCAAAGTCATTACCAAGGATATCGTAGCTACAGCTGAGAAATTCATTCCACAGATGCGCGCAGCCGGTGCAGATCTGATTATCGCTATGACCCATTCCGGGTTTAACGGCAGTGCCGAAGCTTACGTGAAGGCAGAGGATGCTATTTTCCCGCTGAGTAAGGTTGCCGGTATTGATGCGATCACCTTCTCTCATACGCATAAAGTATTCCCCGCAGCAGATGAGAAGTCGCTGGATGCGCTCTTCAAGGATGCCTCCGGCAAAGTATTGCCTGGTGTCGACAATGCCAAAGGAACCATCAACGGTGTCCCTGCAGTGCAGGCCGGCTACGGCGGCAGTAATCTGGGCCTGATCGATCTGACTCTGGAAAAAACAGATGGCAAGTGGAAGGTCGCTTCATCGCAATCCTCCACCAAGGCAATCTATGATGCCGTTGCCAAAAAATCCACGGTAGATGTGGATCAGGCCATTGTGGATGCCGTGCAGGCCGATCATGAAGCAACAATTGCCTATGCGAACAGTCCAATTGGCACAACGACCGCACCGATCTACAGCTACTTCGGACTGGTTCAGGATGATCCATCCGTACAGATCGTTACCACTGCGCAGAAGCAGTATGTAGAGAATTACATCAAAGCTAATCTCCCGCAATATGCAGGTATCCCGGTTCTGTCCGTCGGTGCTCCATTTAAGGCCGGACGTAACGGCCCGGAAGAATATACTGATATTGCTCAGGGACCACTGGCCATTAAGAGCGCAGGCGACCTGTACCTGTACGACAATACGCTGAAGGCGATTCTCGTGAAGGGTTCTGTGGTCAAGGAATGGCTGGAAATGTCTGCGGGCAAATTCAATCAGATCGATCCGTCCGCAACAGAAGCGCAGGAGCTGCTTAATTCCTCCTTCGCCGTCTATAACTTCGACGTAATTGATGGTGTAACTTATCAGGTCGATGTTACCAAACCAGCCAAGTACAAACCGGATGGTGCCGTGAATGACGCCTCCTCCAGCCGGATTATCAATCTGCAGTATAACGGCAAAGCGATTGATCCGAATCAGGATTTCATCATGGCAACCAACAACTACCGCGCAAGCGGAGGCGGTAACTTCCCTGGTGTCAAAGGCAGCAAATACATCATCGACTCACCGGATGAGAACCGCCAGATCCTGATGGATTATATCACGGCCAGCAAAACCATTAATCCGTCCGCCGACAACAACTGGTCGATTGCTCCAATCTCCGGGAATGTGAAGGTCACCTTCACCTCATCTCCCAAAGCAGAGACCTATGCCAAAACTATGGACAACATTGCCTATACAGGTCAAGTGGATGAGAAGGGCTTTGGTGTCTTCACACTGGACGTGAGCAAGGCCGTAACGCCATCTCTGCCCGCTGCTGATCCGGTTACGGAACAGCCTGCCGTTGCAGTATTCAAGGATGTTCCCGTGTCACACTGGGCGGCTGGTTACATCAATAGCCTTGCTGCGGATAAGACCATTTCCGGCAAAACAGCCGATACTTTTGATCCGAACGGTCTGGTAACCCGCGCCGAATTCGCCAGCTTGCTGACCAAAGCCTTGAAGCTGCAAGTCAACGTATCTCCAGCCTTCAAAGATGTACCCGCATCCGCCTGGTATGCAGGTGCCGTTGCAGCAGCTCATGAGAACAAGCTGGTAAGCGGTCTAACCGCCAATACCTTCGCACCTAATGCGTCCATCACCCGTGAACAGATGGCGGTTATGGTGAAGCAGGGGTTGGATCTCCGTGCCGGTAAAATATTGACTGCCTCCACAGCAGTCAGCTTCAGCGATTCGGCTTCCATCAGCGCTTGGGCAACCTCCGCTGTAGCCGTCGCCGTCGATAAGAAGATTATCGCCGGACGCACAGACGGCAGCTTCGCCCCTAAGGCTACTGCCACACGCGCTGAAGCCGCCAAAGTAATCTCCAGCCTGCTGTCTGCTTCTGTAGAGTAACCCTCAGCTGCGAGCGCTGAAAGGCTTTACTGACCAGCATAGACAGACGCAAAAAAGCCATCCCCCACATAAGTGCGGGGATGGCTTTTTTATGTTGGTACGCAAGGGTCTACTCGATGAATTCTGTTTTGAAGACATTCTCCAGCTTGCCGCCGAGTCTCTTCTTCAGTGGAACCTTGATATCACGGCCCAGCTCTTTGAAGAACGTATCCACATCGCATTTCACATTCTGCGCCAGGGCAATGATCGTACCGTCGCCTACGATATTCTGGTTCACTTCAAGAGGTACATCCACTTCAATATCGTATTTCTTAGTAAGTGTTTTGATGTATCTTGCAAAGATCTCCAACAGCTCATCGTTATTGAAATTCTCGATTGCAGCTTTACCTTTGCTGGTAAACTTCATATTGATTCTCATGATTCGTATCCCCTTTTCTGTCTAACCATTTGTAGTTGTTTATGGATCAAGATGAATAGATGGCTGCAAGAAAGGGCAACATTATTCATTTTTGACAACAAGCTGAGCCAGGCCCTTCTTCACTTATACACGCCCTTGATCTGCTGAACTTTGAACTGGGTGAATTCCTTCAATGACTGGATAACCTGGTCCTGCTCTTCTTCCTTCAGCTCATAGATGCATTCGCGCAGCCATTCTCCGAACAAATAGGCCTGACGCCCTTTGCGGGGCTGTTTGCGGAGGCTGTCCAGACTTCCCTCGAATTTATCGTTCAGGACGTCGGTCAGGTTATATTTCTCGATCTTCTCTATTACCATTCCTGCCCCATATTCCGTTTCATAAACGATAACTTCGTCAGAATCAAACGAAACATATGACGTTTCTTTGTCTTCCTTAGCCCGGAACTCCTTCAGCTTGTTAAACGCCGTTTCATAGATGTAATCCTGAGACTGATTATGCTGCGGCAGCTTGTAGCCCTGCTTGAGAGTCTTAATGTATTCAATGTCAGGCATGTAGTCCGCCAAATGATACATCCGGTTCTTAAGATCCCCTCCGAGCGCCTCAATGATCTTGTCCAAGTTATCTTTAAGCGGAATACTCTCTCCCCGTTCAATCTTGCTAAGCTGTGAATAGCTGATGCCGCTCTTCTCTTCAAGCCCTCGTAAGGTCAAACCTCGAGCTTTGCGGAAGTGCCGGATGAAATTCCCCAGCTCATCGGGATAGTTATCGAAATCGTTCATAGGAGCCACCTCTACCTATATCATAACACAAGATAACAATTTGTGTTTCATTATAACAATTGTTTGTGTAAATTCTTTAGGCAGAATCATTAAAAACTCCATTATTAGTGCTCCAGAGCAGCTAACTCAAGGAATATTCCACTCTATATGGATGTAATTCCCATAACTGTGAACTGACCTGATTTGATTTCCTTATTCTCTCAAATACACTGCATTCTTATCCGATAAAGACTAATGTAAAATCAAAATCACTACTGGGGGAATTATCATGTCTTACACCATGGAAGTAAATGTAGCGAAAAATCAGGTGATTGTTAGAGCCTATGGCCTCACCGAAGGTGACGTGCCTGCATACATAGCTGATTTCGAGAGTGCTCTGAAGAAACTGAAACCGGGATTCACCGGCGTAACCGATGTAACGGGTTCCCCGACTGTACTGTCTCCGGAAGTAGCAGCTTTGCTTGCTCCGACGGGCGACCTGGCAATTGCCGCAGGTGTTGGCGGCTGGGTCTACGTTGCAGATTCCCCGGTATGGAAAATGCAGATGAAGCGCTTGTTCGGCAAATTCGCTGTTCACTACCCGACCTATGAAGAAGCAGATGCTTACCTGAACGGCTTGTCTAACCAGTCGATTAACTAAAAAAACAGACAAAGGTGATCCCGGACCAGAAATGGCTTGGAATCACCTTTTTTTATATGCGGATTAATCACGGAAAAGAACCCGAAAGCTTATTTCAACGCTCAGAATTTCCGATATAGATTCCATATGGTATTTAATCCTTTCACTGCCGAAGCGGCAGGTACAGGAAGAGCGTCAGACCCGGTAACCGGTTCGGCCCCAGTCTCAGCGTCGTTGGATATTTGGGTGTAGCCTGGAAGCTGCGAAACAGCGAATCTGATGAACAGCAAAAACACTCCTTATTGGAATTAATGCATCCAAAAAAGGAGTGTTTTTTCATTTTATAAGCATAGGATATTGGCTCTGAAATTCGGTCAAACATCTTAACCCTTCACGTATCTTGATCCTTACCCCTTCAAGACACCTTATGCTCAATGCGCAGCTTGTCGGCTACCATGGCAATAAATTCCGAGTTAGTTGGCTTGGATTTGGAGATATTAATCGTATAGCCGAACAGATGGCTGATGCTGTCAATGTTGCCGCGGGTCCAGGCGACTTCGATCGCATGGCGGATGGCGCGCTCCACGCGTGAAGGCGTTGTCTTGAATTTCTCGGCTATGGCAGGGTAGAGCGTCTTGGTGATGGCACCCAGAATCTCGATATTGTTGTAGACCATGGTGATGGCTTCACGCAGGTACTGATAACCTTTAATATGCGCAGGTACGCCGATTTCATGAATGATCGAAGTAATATTGGCATCCAGATTCTTTCCTTTGGACAAAGGTACCACATTACTGGAAGATCTGGAACTCGAATAGCCGGACATGCTGGCAGAAGTGCTCATGCTGCCTTGGGCGCCCACAAGCTGACGCACACGGTTCGCCAGAACCTCCATATCGAACGGCTTCAAAATATAATAAGATGCTCCTAGCTGAACAGCTCTTTGGGTGATGTTCTCCTGGCCGAAAGCGGTCAGCATGATGATCTTCGGCTGCGGGTTCAGATCCATATCGCGCAGGCGTTCCAGAACGCCGAGGCCGTCCAGATGCGGCATAATGATATCAAGAATAAGGACATCGGGAATTTTGCGTGCTCCGCTCAGCATTTGAAGCACTTCTTCACCATTATAGGCAATGCCTGTCACGGTCATATCTTCCTGTTCGGTAATGTACTCGGCAAGCAAGTTAGTGAACTCCCTGTTATCATCGGCCAACAACACTTCAATATTCTGCACTGGCTGCTTCCTCCTTATTATCTTCTCTCCCTTAAGTTTTCGACATGAAGATTGAATATCCTTCTGTCGAAAATTATTTTTCTTTATTTTTTTTCGGCGTTGATTTATAATTAAATATTTTGTTTCACGATTCGATGTTTCTCGCTGGCCTTCGACAAAAAAATCTTAAGGCTAAACCGCCTTAAGATTGTAGGGAAGCAAATTCTCTTGTTGCACCACACCGGAGTCACGAAGCATCCATTCGATGAAGCAGCCGTAACCCGACTTGGGATCATTGACGAATACATGGGTAACTGCACCGATCAGCCGGCCATTCTGGACAATCGGGCTGCCGCTCATCCCCTGAACAATCCCGCCGGTCTTATCAATCAGACGGGAATCGGTGATGCGCAGCACCATGCCTTTGGTCGCCGGAGTCTGCTGGCGGGCCACATGAATGATCTCCACATTGAAACGCTCCACTTGCTGACCATCGACTACTGTAAGAATCTGTGCCGGGCCTTCCTTCACTTCTGAGCTCATTGCAACGGGTATCGGTTCCTGGTACAGGCTGTGCTCCGGATTACGGGTCATTTTGCCGAAGATTCCGAAATCCGTATTGCTCTCCACATTACCGAGAACCTGGCTTTCCTTCAGAAAATGAGCCCGTTTTTCCCCAGGATCGCCATCCTGGCTTTTGGAAATGGAGGTGACACTGGACTGGACGATATGGCCGCTGCCGACAACAATCGGTGTACCGGTGTTCATGTCAGTAATGACATGCCCCAGAGCACCGTATACGCCTTGTTTCGGAGCATAGAAAGTCAGGGTACCCACACCTGCTGCGGAATCGCGGATGTAGAGCCCCAGTCTCCATACCTTGTCATTGCGGTCATACGCGGGTTTTAGCTGAGCTTTGTGCTCTTTGCCGCTGCGTTTGTACACAATACTTAAGGAATCATTGCTTTTACCGGCACGTTCCACAAGCTTTGCTACCTTGGATACCTCGTCCAGCTTGACCCCATTAATGGAGATCATCAGATCACCAGGCATCAGTCCGCTGTTCTCGCCGGGTGAAATCTTGGACTGCTCCGATACTTCAATCAGATGATGGCCCACGACCAGAACCCCTGCTGACTTCACTTTCACGCCAATCGTCTGACCTCCCGGGATGACTCTAAGCTCATTGTCATTCCCCTGAACCGCTTTATGCGGCTGATGTTCCAGCGGTGCTGCAAAGCTCTGTTGAGGTCCCGTTATGCCTGATAAGCTGAGAAAGAAGGCAAATAAAAGGCCGGGCATTAACTTCCTGAGGTTCGGCTTCAATGGCTGTCACGCTCCCTTTTGCTTCTTTCGCTTGACGAAAAAGGTGGTCGCCAATTGCGTACCTATAAGATAACCTTGCCCCCAGGCTTTTATTACTGTCAATCATTGTCCCGCTTACCCAGCAGCAGCTTTGCTGGCCTCGGCCAAACCGAGCATTTCCTGTGCGTGATGCAATGTTTTTTCGGTAATTTCCACACCACCCAGCATACGGGCCAGCTCCAGCACCCGGCCCTCCGCCGAGAGGGAGTCCACTTCGGTCATCGTGCGTCCGTCTTCGACTTTTTTGACAATCAGATATTGATGATCCGCCATACAGGCCACCTGCGGCAAGTGAGTAATGGAGAACACCTGACAGGTGGAGGACAGCTTGTATAATTTATCCGCAATGGATTGTGCCGCGCGCCCGCTGACACCGGTATCCACTTCATCGAAGATCAGGACAGGAATGGCATCATGCCGGGCAAAAATGCTCTTCATCGCCAGCATGATGCGGGACAGCTCACCGCCGGAGGCGATTTTGCCCAGCGGCCGCAGCGGCTCGCCCGGGTTCGGGGGGCGGCTCGCCCGGGTTCGGGGAGATCATGAACTCCGCGCTGTCGATCCCCTGCCGGGTCAGACGGTAACGCCGGTCCTGATACTCTATACCGCGCGGGTCTTCGAGCGTATCCATTTTGACCTGAAGCGAAGTCCGCTCCATCTGCAGATCCTTCAGCTCACCTTCCACTTGCGAAGCGAGATCCGTGGCACACTGGCGTCGTGCCGCGCTGAGCGCTCCGGCGGCTTTCATTAAAGTGCCGAGCAGGCCATCGCGTTTGGCTGTCAATTTCTCAATGTACTCGTCCTTATTCTCCAGAAGATCGGTCTCCCGGTGAATCTGCTCATAATACGCCAGAATCTGCTCAACACTGTCCCCGTATTTGCGCCGTAGCCCTGTGATCAGATCCAGACGGTTCTCAATTTCCTCCAGCCGCGCCGGATTGAATTCGATCTCTTCACGGTAGTCACGCAATTGGAAGGCCGCATCCTCCAGCTGATAATACGACGACTGCAGCTGCTCGAATACAGTTCTCAGGCCCTTCTCGTCATAACGGATCGCATCCTCCAGCTTGGAGATGACACTCCCGATGGATTCCAGCCCTTGCCTGTCATACAGCAGCTCGTATGCGCCGGATACTGAATCCATCATTTTCTCACTGTGGGATAGTTTGACCCTTTCTTCGTTAAGTAATTCATCTTCTCCCGGTTTTAATCCTGCAGCAGAAATTTCCTCCAGCTGGAAACGGTACAAATCAAGCATTTGATACGCTTTTTGACTGGATTCCTGAAGTTCCCGGAGTTCTTTTTCCACTTTTGCGAAGGCCGTATATTTCTCCTGGTAGTCAGCTTTGAGCGGACCAATCACAGCTTCGCCGTAAGTATCCAGCAGCCCCAGATGACGTTCTGCCTTCAGCAGGTTCTGATGCTCATGCTGCCCGTGGATGTTAACCAGCTGTTCACCGATTTCCCGCAGCATGCTGAGATTGACCATCTGGCCGTTCACCCGCGAAGTGCTTTTGCCTTGAGAGGTAATCTCCCGGCGGATCACCAGATGCTCTTCACGTTCTGCTCCAATACCAAGCCGTTCCAGCGTATCCCAGACCGGGTGGGTTCCGGGCAAGCTGAAAAGCGCTTCCATTTCTGCCTTTTCACACCCATACCGGATAGAGTCCGCAGAACCGCGGCCCCCGGCAATGAGTGCAAGCGCATCGATAATAATCGATTTCCCTGCCCCCGTCTCCCCTGTAAGTACATGAAAGCCGGGATAAAAATGCACATCCACCGCCTCAACGACGGCCAGATTGCGGATTGATAACGTGTCTAACACGAATACAGCACCTCCGAAAAGATGATCGATTATTTAAGTGTAAAAGTGTGATGAAGTTACGAGATGTAGCCCATAATCTGTGCAATAACGCCTTTGCTGTCCTCAGGCTGGCGGCAGATAATCAGAATGGTGTCATCGCCCGAGATGGTACCCATAATTTGCGGCCAGTCAATATTATCAATCAGTGCAGCCACAGAATTGGCTGTTCCCGGAAGACATTTCATAACTACAAGGTTGGCGGAGAAATCGATTTGCACAAAATTATCCACCAGCACCCGCTTAAGCTTCTGGGTCGGATTATAGCGCTGGTCAGTCGGCAGGGAGTATTTGTAGCGCCCGTCATCCATCGGCACCTTAATCAGCAGCAGTTCCTTGATATCACGGGATACTGTGGCCTGGGTAACCTGAAATCCGGATTCACGCAGAGCCTCCACCAGATCATCCTGGGTCTCGATCTCCCTCTGCGTAATAATTTCTCTTATTTTGATGTGCCTGTGTCCCTTCATTGTTGCCTCCCGTATTAATAAGTTAATCTCAATTGGATTCACCATCGTCTTTGCCTAACTTAATCACATGAATTGCTGAATTCACCGTATCTACGTACAGCACTCCGCTGCAATCCGGATAGATCAGCAGATAAGGAAGCAAGGTGTCGCGGAGTCCGCTGCCGGTGAACTCAAGCCCTTTGCGCGGCCGGGACAGAATAACCAGATAGAAATGCTCCTCATCTTTGCTGGCCACATAATCAATGAACAGCCTGCTGTACATCGGTGCCCCGTTCACTTGAAAGGACAAAGGAATCTTCAGCTTGCCGCCAATAACCTCGTAACCGGCATCCTCTAATAATCCGATGGACGGATGAGGCTGAATAATGGTATTGATCGGCACCCGGTCCTTCATGAACGATCTTGGGGAACCTTGGAGCCAAATGTAGATCCGGTAAACGATAAAGATTGCCGCCGCCAGTCCAATGAGTGCCACAACGGCCTTGTCAGAGCTCGCCACTCCCATCACCTCGGTGAATCTATTCGCGTGAAGGCAGGCGAAATCCTGCTTGAGGGGAACAACAGAGCCTGATCCGGCAGTAAAAAGTTGAAGCTGTCTGCAGATGAAGCGTTGCCTGCTTAAGTTCATTAATTATAACGTATAACACCGCTTGAAGCATGTATATTGCAGGCAGAAAACGGCAGATCATTTCATTCTTTATTTTTGCAGCAAAAGAAACTCATCGTTTAGATGAGTTTCCATTGTTCGTAGCGCTAAAGGTTGCATTCGCTTCCTTGATTACGGATTCGGCAAGCGCGGCGAAAGGATTCGGCTGTGCTTCAGCCGGGAAAAGCTGCTGTTCGTGCTGTTCATCCGGAGAGTTGTCCACTATTTCAGGCAGCAGCTTCCAGTGAGCCAGGAATTCAATATTACCTTCCCCTCCGGTAATTGGAGAGAAGGTCAGCCCTTCCAGCTTATAGCCCAGCCCGGCCGCCATAGACAGCACATTAACAAGCACCTCTTTGTGAACGGCGGATTCGCGGACTACGCCGGATTTCCCCACCTTTTCCCGACCGGCCTCGAACTGCGGCTTGATCAGCGCAGCGATATCGGCCGGGCGGTTCAGGAGCGCCATCAGCGGCGGCAGAATAATCTTCAGTGAGATAAAGGACACATCAATACTGGCAAAGTCAGGTACCGGCCCCTTCAGGTCTGGCGGGGTCATGTAGCGGAAGTTGGTCTGCTCCATTACGGTTACCCGCTCGTCGTTGCGCAGGCTCCAGTCCAGCTGGTTATGGCCGACATCAATAGCATACACATGTGCTGCTCCGTTCTGGAGCGCACAATCGGTGAAGCCTCCTGTAGAGGAGCCGATATCCAGCATATTCCTCCCGTTCAGGTCAATGCCGAACTGCCGCAGTGCCTTCTCCAGCTTCAGGCCGCCCCGGCTGACGTAGGGATGCACAGCTCCTTTGACTCTTAGGACAGAGCTGCGCAGCACCTTCATACCCGGCTTCTCAATCCGTTCTTCATTCGCCAGCACAAGACCTGCCATTATTGCTGCCTTGGCCTTCTCACGGCTGTCGTAGAAGCCTTGCTCTACTAACAGTACATCTATACGTTCTTTAGGGTGTTCCATGTTCATCTCCTGGTCACTTGGGTCCGGCTTCCACCCTGTACTCAGGAATTGGAAGTCGACTTGTAAGTATAAGTGCTCAACGCCTTCATCGCCTTGATCCGCGCACATAAGGCTTCAACGGTGAGGCCGGTTTCCTGGCGCTGCTCCTTGATCGAACCATGCTCAACGAAGATATCCGGCACGCCCATCAAATGGACACGTGCATCATAAATCTCATGTTCCGCATAGAATTCGAGCACTGCGCTGCCAAGGCTGCCTGCCTGGCTGGCTTCTTCAAGCACAACCATGCTGGTTCCGGCATGAGCCAGTTCAAGCAGCATGGTATTATCCAGCGGCTTCAGGAACCGGGCGTTCACCACGCTAACCTGAATGCCTTCACGCTTCAGCAGCTCAGCTGCCTCCTCGGCTAGCTGAACCATCGGGCCGCAGGCCAGCACTGCGTAATCATCCCCGGGACGCAGACGCTCCCAGGAGCCAATAGGCAGACAACGCAGTTCGGTATCTACAGCAGCCCCGGTGCCCTCAATCCGCGGATAACGGTAAGCGATAGGTCCGTCATTGTATTCCAGTGCCGTCTTCATCATGTGGCGCAGCTCATTCTCATCCTTAGGCATCATAAGCACTATATTCGGGATGTGCCGCATGAACGCTATATCATATACCCCTTGATGGGTCTCCCCATCTGCACCGACAAAACCGGCGCGGTCGATGGCAAACATTACATTGGCGTTATGTCTGCAGATATCATGGACAATCTGGTCATAGGCACGCTGCATAAAAGTGGAGTAGACGGCATAGACCGGTTTCATCCCCTCCATGGCCAGAGCGGCGCACAGCGTGGCCGCATGCTGCTCAGCGATACCGACATCGATCATCCGGTCCGGGAATTCCTTGGCGAACGGGAACAGGCCCGAGCCGCCCGGCATTGCCGGTGTGACCGCAATCAGTCTTGAATCCTGACGGCCCAGCTCAATCAGCGTCTCCCCGAATACTTCGGTATACATCGGGTGGCTGACAGCCTTCACAGCCTTAAGGGACTGCCCGGATTCAATTTTGTAGGGTGAGATCGCATGTGATTTATAGAAGTCCGTTTCGGCCGGCTTGTAGCCTTTGCCCTTCGTCGTCAGCACATGTACCAGCACAGGACCAGACACATTATCTGCCTGATGGAAGGTGTCGATCATTTTCTCCAGATCATGACCATCCACGGGTCCCAGATACGTAAATCCGAGCTCTTCGAACAGAACACCGGGAACCAGCATGTTCTTCAGGCCGTCCTTCACATTCTGCGCCGTCTTGGCCAGCCGCCCGCCAATCGCCGGGATTTTCTTGAGCAGGCCTTCCACTTCATCCTTCGCACGCAGATAATGGCGGTCCGAGCGGATTTTGCTTAAATAATTATGCATGGCTCCAACATTCGGTGCGATAGACATCTCATTGTCATTGAGGATAACCATCAGCTTGCGGCGTTCATGTCCAATATGGTTCAGCGCCTCAAAGGCCATCCCCCCGGTAAGCGCACCGTCGCCGATCACAGCGATGACCCTATTGTCCTCGCCCTTCAAATCCCGGGCCATAGCCATACCCATTGCGGCAGACAAAGAGGTACTGCTGTGTCCGGCTTCCCAGACATCATGCTCGCTCTCCGAACGCTTCACAAACCCGCATAAGCCGCCCTGCTTGCGCAGTGTATCAAACCGGTCCTGGCGGCCAGTCAGTATCTTGTGTACATACGCCTGATGACCGACGTCATATATCATCTTGTCCCGGGGACTGTCATAGCAGTAATGCAGGGCCAGCGTGAGCTCCACTACCCCCAGGTTGGATCCGAGATGCCCTCCGGTTACTGTAAGTTTGTCTATTAAAAACCGGCGGATTTCTTCCGCAAGGGCTGCCAGCTCCTCGACTGACAAAGATTTAAGTTGCTGAGGATCATTTATTTGTGGAAGCAGCACGAGTATTCCCCGCTTTCCTAGATGTTGTAAAATATAAACCCCATTATAACACAAACGAAACGGCTGTCGAAACACAGCCGTTTCCGAAATGTACCTAATGATCGCGTGACATCAAATAATCTGCAATTTCAAGCAGCCGGGTATGATCCTGAAATCCGCCCTCAAGGACCGCGCTGTGCGCTTCAGCGGTTAGCCGCTTCACCTCTTCACGCGAGGCTTCCAGGCCGATGAAGTAGGGATAGGTCACCTTTTGCTGCTTGATATCACTGCCGGTTTTTTTGCCCAGCTTGCTCTCATCGCCGACCAGATCAAGGATATCATCCTGAATCTGAAAAGCCAGACCAATCTGCGTACCGAACTGGCGAAGCGCCTCCAGCTGACGCTCATCCGCACCGGCGATCCTGCCTCCCGCCAGCAGCGAGAAGATCATCAGATCGCCTGTCTTATGAAGATGGATATACTGAAGTTGATGCAGATCGGTTAAGCCCTGCTCGCCTTCCATATCGGCAACCTGCCCGCCGACCATTCCGCGCGGACCGGCCATTTCGGCCAGATCCTCAACGATGGACAGCACATTCTCTGCCGGAACGCCAAATTTACGCGAAGCTTGTACCACGCTATAGAATGCATGCGTCAGCAGTGCATCCCCGGCCAGGATCGCCGCAGCTTCCCCGAAGACCTTGTGGTTCGTGAGCTTGCCGCGCCGGTAGTCGTCATTATCCATGGCCGGCAGATCATCATGAATCAATGAATAGGTATGCACCATTTCAATCGCCGCCGCTACGGGCAGCGCAGCCTCCCGGCTGCCGCCAAGCGCTTCACAGGCGGCGATGACCAGCAGCGGGCGCAGGCGTTTGCCTCCGGCCTGCAGCGAATAGTCCATCGCCTCCTTGAGCACCTGAGGCACAGTCCACTGCGCAGGCAGGGTTGCCGTCAGTGCATCGGCGACCCAGTGGCCCACCTCTGCAATATACTGTTCAAGCGGTGCGCGCCCGTGTGCTTCCGCTTCACTGCTGCCCGGTTCCAGCTCAGAACGACTCATCGCCATCGCCTTCCAGCCGGGCTCCGAATGGCTTCTTGCGCAGCTCGCCATCCTCTACCGTAATCATCTCGATCTTGCGCTCTACCTGCTCCAGCTTACTGCCGCAGAGCTGCGACAGCTTCATTCCCTGCTGGAATAAATCAATCGCCTTCTCCAGGGGAACGTCGCCATGCTCAAGCTCGCGTACGATTCCCTCCAGGCGCTCCATGGCTCCCTCAAAATCCAGTTCCGCTTCCTTCGCCATTCGTTTCAACATCCTCCTTCATTCCCCATACCTGGCAGTTTAGCTGTCCGTCATTAAGCTTTATGTTCACCTTATCGCCTACTTCAACTTCCTTCAGCGATTTGATTAAATGCTCTTCGTTCTCGTCGTACACGAGGCTGTAGCCCCGTGACATAACCTTGAGCGGGCTGAGCGCATCCAGATGCCGCAGCTCAGCCACATAGCGCGCGCGCTTATCCTGGAGGCGCGCCTGCATGGCCCCCGTCAGCTCACGGGTAAGGCTATCCGTGCGCCGGCGGGCAGCGCTGATGCTGTCCCGCGGATGGAAGCGCTGCAGGCTCTGATGCAGCAGCGCGCTGCGCCCCTGCGCGCGGCTGTGCCTTGCCTCGGCTGCGCGGACCAGGGCCGCGCGCAGCATGTCCAGCCGCTGCGCGTGCTGGGCCAGCT
>NZ_JUEI01000033.1:0-52317 GCF_000802655.2 Paenibacillus sp. IHB B 3415
AGCTCGTTGTCAGCGCCGCTTACCGCGTCACCAGCAACTCTTATAATATACCATGTTTCTCATCTGAATGCAACACTTATTTTTCATAAGCTGTTTGCATACTCTTCAGAGCAACATGTCCAATCTTGTGAAAAGGCTTCCGCCCCGCGACTGGATTTATAATATACCACGCATTTATTACTAAAAACAACCCTCAATATTTACCATTTCAAAAAATGGTTCTATAGAACTCCATAGTTATACTATACAAGTCTCTGTACCTGCAAAACTCTAAAAAAGTGCAGCAAGCCCGCATCCTATGCGTGACCTGCATGCACTCCATAATCTATCGTTTCAGAGTTAGTTAGAAATCCATGGATTCTTATTCTTTTTGGCTGTACTTGAACGTCCGTTTGAGCTTGAACCTGTTTTGGAAGAAGTCTTAGCTTTGGCCGTGGTTGTGGTTGTCTGGCTGGAAGTTTTCACTTTTCCCCCTCCCGGTTTGGAAGCACCGCCTTTGGAATTCTTAACAGGCTGCGCTTCAGGAGTCTCTGCGGCTTCCTGCACCGCAGGCTCTGGAATCTGGATTTCAGGTACACGGTTATGGGCAAAGTTCTCCATACCAGGGTAGGACGGATAAGGCGGGATATTCGATACCATTGGCTGATCGTACACAGGTGAAAGCGCATTGGGCATTGAATTCATTCCTGCTGAATAAGGGGATATCATTCCCGGCTGCGGCATATCATACACCGGATACGTATTGTACATAGGCTGCATTGCTTGCTCATACGGATAAGGCTGAATAGACATCCCGCCGCATCCGCAGGAAGGCCAAGGGAGATTGACTGGCTGGCTGCTATACTGCGGAGATACAAAAGATGCGTTATCGCTCAAAGGGCTCACTGCGGACATTGCCGCATTGTTATAGTCTGGCGCAGCATTCGGGTACCAGGCTCCGGGATAATCCCCTGCAGGATAAGCATAGTACGGGGGGCAATCCGGCATGAAAGCTGCAGGCTGAATGTAATTAGGCGCAGCGTTTATATCCATCATCCCCATTGGCTCATACACGGGATACACCGGCGGACAATTCATGAAATACGGATTCTCATTCAGACCGGGATAACCTTCGGTCTGGTCGCATGGAGAGACCTTACCATCGTTCCATGCCGCTGGCTGAATCTCAGTTTTATGTGCTTCTTTGGGCATCTCATATGTGATGGCTTCTTGTGCCGGAACTGAGATTTGTACAAATAAGCTTTGTTTCTCATGAACGATTTCCTGAATCGGCATCACTTCGGGTGCTTTATTGGGTGCAGGATTAGGTGCCGGTACAGGAGCAGCAATGGGAACCGGGACAGCTTCTGCGGCAGGGGACACGACAGGAGCCGGCTTTTCTATGGGCCCGGTATAGGTTTTTCCGCCAATAGCTGTTTTGTCTACGACTGCAGGTGCTGTGGATTGTGCCTGAATGGGAGTAGTATTAGCTTTTGCCGGAGAGACAGACTGAGCCTGAATAGGAGAAGCGGTATTAGCCTTCTTAGGGATATTCACTACTTCCCCAGTCATCAGAACATTGGGATTCTTAAGCTGCGGGTTGGCATCAATCATGTCCTTCAGCGTAATGCCCCATGCTTTGGAGAGCTTCCACAAGGTATCGCCTTGCTTGACGGTATGCTTGTAGTAGACCTCACTGTTATCTGGTACAGGTATCGGGGCTGCCGGTATTTTGACTTTATCCCCGACAGCAAGCACATCTGGATTCGTGATTTGCGGATTGGCCTCGATTATTTTTTGCAGCGGCACTCCATACTTCTGCGATAGCGCAAATAGCGAATCGCCTTGCTTAACAATGTGTATTTTCACGCAGCATTTACCTCCTAATAAGTATCTGTTATCGACGTTGCCCCTAGTTCAGGGATTACTGCACTCCAGCATGGTATATGCGGTACAGCCGCCTCCTTCGTTACTACATCTTATGCAGCCCATGGGCGAATGACATCCCTAATACAAAAAAAATCCTCCCATGGCTCCATGGGAGGATTGCTGCTTTATTCATTCATTGGTTTGCGGAATAACTATTAATGAACTATTCCCACACCTTATAACCGTCTTTATCCACAACATTACGGAATTCTTCAAGCAGCTGCAGGGTAATCGGACCGGCGTGACCGGAACCGATAATCCGTCCGTCGATTTCACGGGCTGCAATAACTTCGGCTGCGGTACCGGTGAAGAAAACTTCATCGGCAATATATACATCATGCATTGTGAACGGCTCTTCCTTCAGCGGCAAGCCCAGTTTCTCACATAGCTCGATAATCGCCAGACGGGTAATTCCTTCAAGCGCGCCCAAATAGCAGGGAGGCGTGTAGACTACTCCTCTTTTGATAATGAAGATGTTGTCGCCCGATCCTTCGGTTACATATCCTTGCGCATTCATCATGATAGCTTCATCAGCTTCCGCCAGATTAGACTGGATCTTCACCAGAATGTTGTTAAGATAGTTCAACGATTTGATCTTCGGATTCAGCGCATCCGGGATATTACGGCGCTGGGATACCGACACGGCACGGAGTCCGTTCAGATAAGCCTGTTCCGGGTAGATCGCCAGCTGCTCTACAATAATAATGACACTCGCTTTGGGACAGCGGCGCGGATCAAGCCCCAGGTTACCAGGACCGCGCGAAACGATCAGACGGATATACCCGTTACGCATTTCATTAAGGCGGATAGTCTCAGCCATAGCCTCCAGCATCTCATCATACGTCAGCGGAATCTCCAGCATAATCGATTTGGCTGAATCATACAGCCTGTCCAGATGCTCTTTGCATTTGAAAATGTTGCCGTTATAAATACGGATTCCTTCGAAAATACCGTCTCCATATAAAAAGCCGTGATCAAATACCGATACCTTAGCATTGTCCTTCGTTACATGTTGTCCATCCAGATAGATCCATTGTTCAGCCATGAACTTACTGCACCTCCGCTTTCTCTTCCTCATAGGTGTATGTGGGATAGGACCCCAGAATCCGTACCTGACAGCCCAAGGCCTTGATCTCTTCAATCGCCCCCGGGAGCAGCACCGACTCTATCGGTTCCAGCACATCAATATAGAAATAATAAGTACCCAGTTTCTTCTTGGTCGGCCGTGATTCAATCCGCGACAGATTCAGCTTCCGCCAGGAAAATGCAGCCAGCACCTGATGCAGCGCACCAGGAAAATCCTCGGGCAGCGTCACAAGAATACTCGTCTTGTCCCCGCTGCTCTCTAGCGGGAGCTCCAGCTTCTCCTGGCCAACAAGTACAAAACGCGTGTAATTGTTGTTATGGTCTGTAACCTGCCGCTCCACAATCTCCAGCCCGTGCGTAGCTGCCCCCAGTGACGTACCGATGGCGGCCCAGCCCTTGCCGGGATTATCCTTTACAATTTCAACAGCTTCGGAAGTGCTGCCCACAGATTCCAGCTCCGCCCACGGTGCGGCTTTGCGGATGAACTGCAGACATTGTGCCATAGCAACCGGATGGGACAGGATTTTGACAATCTTCGTATAATCCTTATGCCCGCTCCCATCCGTGAATTCCTGCGGATTACCGATCAGATTCTGCACCGACGGAAAAATCCACTCCGCCTGCATCGGCAGATTCACCTCGTTAATGAGCCAGTCAATATGCAGGCTGACCGAGCCTTCAATCGTATTCTCAATCGGAATCACACTGTAATCCGTAACTCCGTTCGCCGTAGACAGAAAGACATCGGATATCAGCTTATGATGCTCAATATTTACCGGGCTACCCCCAAATAAATGCAGCAGCGCTTCATGCGACACCGAGCCCTGAGGCAATACCGCTATTGATTTCATGACTGTAATTCTCCTTTTATCATATCCAAAAATGATCCGTTTTGCATCCCGTTTCTTTCAAGCAGCTCCGTAGTTACACCTGAAGTACATGGCGACAGCCATACAGTCCGGGAAGGAATCCCATTCTCCTGCATCGTTTCTGTCAGGAAATGCTCCAGCTCCTGCTTCTTATCGCTGCTACGGTCCACCATACATAACAATGTAGGGCCTGCGCCGCTTAGCGCAATCCCCAGAGCACCACGCCTGGGCGCCTCGGCAAGCAGCTTCTCCATCCCAGGCACCATGGGTGCACGGTACGGCTGATGCAGGCGGTCCTGCATCGCTCTGCCAATCATATCGAGTCGGCCGGCGGATAGTGCTGCAGTTAGCAGCGAGGTACGGCTGATATTATGGACAGCATCGCCCATTGTAACTTCGGCAGGCAGCAGCCCTCTTGCTTTGACTGTCTCCAGCTCAAATTCAGGAATAACCACAAGCACTTCCAGCGCCTGTGGAGGCTCTATCCGGATATAATCGGCATGCTGCCCATCCCATGCTGCTGTGATAATCCCCCCGAAGATGGAGGCTCCAACATTATCTGGATGCTTCTCAAGCGCTGTGGCCATATCAAACAGCTTCGCAGACCCAAGCGGTGAACCAATCATAGCATTAGCTGCGGCCAATGCGCCAACAATCGCGGAAGCACTGCTGCCGAGACCCCGGGTAAGCGGAATTTCTGAATACATCGAGATGGATAGTTCGGGGACCGAAACCCCGGCTTCTGCAAACACCATCTGGGCTACCTTGTACAGCAGATTGCTTTTGTCACGGGCGGTACCCTTCATCTCATCACCATAAAGGTGAAATACCGTTTCTGCCGCCTCTTCCATCTCAATCCAGGCATACAGTGACAGTGCCATGCCCAGTGTATCGAATCCCGGACCGAGATTGGCGGTGCTGGCAGGGACTTTTACTCTAGACCTTCCGTAAATACTCATGGCGTGGGAAATCTCCTTCGTTATATTTGCACGCAGCCGATGAATCTCGGAATGCGGTACTCAGCCTTCTACACGATAATGGCTTTTGATGCGGTGAATGACGTTCAATTGCTCTAAATGCCGCATTACTTTATTCATACTCGCCTTGCTGGCATTGTGCGTTACAATAATGATTTCTGCATCCGGGTTATTGGCATTGGCCTGCTGCACTACAGAATCCAGACTGACATCATATTCGGCAAACACTTGAGTAATCTTCGCCAGCACACCCGCTTTGTCATCCACGTGCAGGAGGAGGAAGTTCTTGTAGAAGATATCTTCATCGCTCTTCAGCTTCTTCTGCTTATAGGGGACAATCTGCTTGAGCCCATTCACACCCAGCTTCAGATTCTTAATTACGGCCACAAGATCTGCCACAATTGAGGTTGCGGTAGGCATTGCGCCTGCTCCGGCACCATAAAACATCGTTTCCCCTACAGCTTGCCCATACACATATACGGCATTATATACTCCGTTCACGGATGCAATCGGGTGGCTGGCACGGATCATCGTAGGCTGCACACTGATGCTGAATTCTTCATCCTGGCGTTCAGCAATGCCGAGCAGCTTCATCTCATAGCCCAGCCGTTTGGCAAAAGCAATATCCTCTTTGCTCACGCCGGAAATACCGCTCACACTGACATCACTGAGTTCAACGTTGGTCCGGAAGCCAAGGGTTCCCAAGATCGCCATCTTGCGGGCAGCATCCAGACCCTCCACATCGGAGGTTGGATCAGATTCAGCATATCCGAGTTCCTGCGCTTCCTTCAGCACATCCAGATAAGACGCGCCTTCCTGGCTCATTTTGCTAAGTATGTAGTTGGTTGTCCCGTTAACGATACCCATAATCTTCATAATCTTGTCGGAGGAGAATCCTTCAATCAGTGTACGGATAATCGGAATGCCTCCAGCCACGCTGGCCTCGTAGAACACATCACACTGCTTCTCCTGAGCTTTGGCCAGAATCTCCGAGCCATGCAGGGCCATCAGGTCCTTGTTGGCTGTAACGATATGTTTGCCGCGCTCCAGCGCCTCAAGAATGTACTCTTTCGTTCCCGCAATACCGCCCATGACCTCGACAATGACATCAATTTCCGGGTCCCGGATAACCTCCCATGGGTCATCGGTGATCTTGGATGGATCGACTTCAATTTCCCGCGGCTTCTCCGTATTCTTCACGGCTATACGTTCAATCAGGATCGGCGAGCCTACCTGGCTGCTCAAATCCTCCTGATTCCCTTCAACGATACGGACTACGCCCGTACCTACTGTACCTAAACCCAGCAATCCCACTTTAACCGGCTTCATTTGTATCCTCCTAAAAGTTTTGCGAGCGTCTGCTCCTTGTATTTACTTCAAGCAAAACTCACTTCGTAAGCATAGGCTTAAGTTTTATGAAGCTAACTACTCCGAACCTCTTCGCAATAAAACTCGCTTCGAAAGCATATGCTTTAGTTTTGTTAAGCGATACTAGCCCTGGCCGATAATTAACGCCCGCTTCACACCCGAGATTGCCTTTAGACTATCCAGTAAATCGCCTAATTCTTCATTTAAATGAGAAATTTCAACAGAGATCACCACGTTGGCCCGCCCCTGCAGCGGGATGCTCTGGTGAATCGTCAGCACGTTGGCTCCGTGGACAGCTACAGAACCCAGCACTTTAGAGAGCATACCTGATTCGTGCTCCAGATCTATCGAGATGGTTACTATACGCTCACGTTCCAGCTGATGAATCAAATGAATTCCGTCTTTGTATTTATAAAAAGCGCTGCGGCTAAGCCCAACCTGCTCCACGCCCTCGTGTACCGTTTTGGCATCTCCTGCTTCCAGCAGCTGCTTGACCTGCATGGTCTTCAGTACAGCATCGGGCAATATGTCCTCCCGGACCAAATAATAGCGTTCTTTCACGAACGTCCTCACCCCAAAGACTTTTGTATGTACATAGTGGACATTATACGGGATTGAAGACTTAAATTGCAACACTTTTTCCTCTGACGGCAAGTGACCTTGAATTTTCAAAAAAGGCTATTCCACCCGTTAACCAGGAGGAACAGCCTTTGCTTAACTGTAAGAGACGGTCGTACCGCAGTAGTCACAGTTCTTGGACTGGAGAGGGGAGACGGTATTCTGTGCACCACAGCCAGGGCAGCGTATGGACTTCGGCTGCTGCTGCGGTCTTGGCGGCTGATACACCGTTTGTCCGCCCGGGGAAGAAAATGGCGATGAATCCGCCTGATTAACCGGAGCATCAGGCTCAGTATCCGCTCCCTCACTGAAGAGCAGCCCGGAGTCCAGCACCCCATACTTCTTGAGGTAGATCAAATCCCGATTCACATCCCCCTCACTTTGCCCGGTACGGTCAGCCAGATTTCCAATATAACGTACTCTGCCGGCAGTGATTAGCTGCACATATTGATTGGCGAGCTGGGAGAAACGGAATCTGGCTTTGGCCGCCCTTTTGGCAAAAGCTGACGCGGGCAGGAGCAGAACAAGAGCAAAAAGGATTAACAGTATAATCAGCGTAGTGACATCGATCCCGTCGTCACTATATATCGAATAAAGGATAAAGCCCATCATCTGCACAAATCCCCCTACAAAAACATGATACAGCAGGCTGTAATTGACGGGTTTGCGGTAATTTTTGTAATGCGTTCCAAAGAAGCGGATCAAAGCAAGCACAAGCCCGAGCGGCATCACAAGGTAGCCCACTCCGATAGTTACATAGTCAAATGTTGTCCGCTCATATTTGGGCAGACCGTCAGACGGCTGGCCTTCCCGGCCCGGCAGCAGTCCCTCTAGCTCATTCACGATACCCATTCCGTAATCTTCCTCCTATTTAAGTGCCGCCAGCTCCCGGTTGCGCCGCTGGAGCGTGCCGGCAATACTATCCGTCAATTCCTGTGTTTCCGCTTCCCAGCCGCCTGGCGGATCCTTCAGTACAAGCAATAAGGCAACATGATCATGAAGCAGAGAAATCTGCTGGCTTATCATATCCTCAGTTGCGGCCAATTCCGGATTCGAAACCGGATCACTGTACTGGAACCTTTCCTCCAGGGAACCCACCAGTTCAGTCAAACGAATGGATTCCGGATGCTTCCAGCTCCCCGCAAGCTCTCTAATCTCACGCAGCTCCTGCCGGTAACGCCGCAGATTCCTTGAGGCATCGGCATCCCTCTGTTCCTGAGACGCTGCATTCCGGCCATATAACCTTATCGCTTCAAGAACAGCCACAGCAGTAACCAACATAAGTAGCTGCACTCCCGCATACAAGAGCGGGCTAAGTTCCAGGATCCAGTCAAGCAGCACAGCTGACGCAATTACCACGAATACATAAAAGGCAATAATCCAAGCCCCGCTCAGGAGTAGCGGTGAAGTCCTGCTGACATCAGGAGTAGAACGCAGCCAAAATACGCAATAACCATATACGGCTGTCTCAGCAATGCATACGGCAAGCAGGGTCACTATGAAACGCACCAGCGACTCAGAAAATCCAAGCATGAAGAAGGAGAAAACAGTGACCGCCAGAACAGCAACATAAATGACAGTGATAAGCCCCGTGTAAGACCTCTGTTTATTCATCCAGCTCACCCATTAGCCGCCCTTGTTCCGCATTCCGCGCAGAATTTCTGGCCGGGCTGCAGTTCATGCCCGCAACCCGTGCATTTGATGATCAGGCTCTCGCCGCAGTGCGGGCAGAATTTGGCGCCGGGAATTACCGGCTTGCCGCAGCTGCGGCAAGTACTGCTAGCTGCTGCCGGCACCGTCTGCAGGCTCTGACCGCAGCCGGTACAGAACCGCGCATCTGCCGGGTTAAGTGTTCCACAGCCTGCACAGGATTTGGAATTTGTTCCCGGTCCTGCCGCCGTACCCCCGTCCAGTGACATACCGCGTGTCATCCTGTTCATCATATCAGTCGCAGGTCCGGCAAGGCCAAAGCCCATACCGAGCCCCAGGCCGGTATTCATCATCCCGGCGCCTAAATTACCCGGATTCCCTGCGGCTTCCTCCATGGTATCGAAGCTGCGTTCCTGCTGATAGGTGAAGCCGATGATGTCCATCTCTGCTTTTTTGGCTAAAGCCTCTTTCAAGCGGAGTATGGCCGGATCATTATCAGGAATGTTAATGGAATCAATAAAGAAGTTATTCAGCTCGATCCCGCTATCCAGGAAGGACGACGCCAGACGGCCTTGTATATGCTTCGAAATTTCTACGACATAGGCATTGATCTCCAGAATGCTGATTTTTTTGTGCACCAGATAAGAAGAGATCAGTTCATTAATATTCGACATCAGCAGGCCGCGGAAATAACTTACCATAGTGTCTTGATCAAATAACGGCAGCGTCCCCACCAGCTTCAGCAGGAATTTGCGGGGATCCTCAATCCTGACTCCGAATTGGCCGAAGGCGCGGACAGAGATCATGATTTGGTATTTAGGATCCTGCAGCTGCAGCGGCGAACTTGTCCCCCACTTGACGTTCATAGAGTTCATCTTGTTCACGAACCATACTTCCGCTGTAAACGGTGATTTGCCGCCGAACGGCAGATTCACTACATTCGACAGAATCGGGATGTTCGCCGTGCTGAGTGTGTGACGTCCCGCTGTGAAGGAATCGAGTGCCTCACCGCCTTTGAACAGAATCGCCTCCTGGGATTCATTCACAATCAGCTGTGTCCATGTGCCCAGCTCCTGATTAGGATATTTCCAGGCAAAGACGCCTGCAGGCCCGTCATATTTGACTACTTCAATAATTGCCATCTGCCTATTCCCTCTTTCATGACAGGTTTGTATTTATATTATCGGTTGGTTCAGCTGGAAATTAGTGCTTATTGCCCTTAATTATATACGGGGATTTCCTTATTTGGATTCGGTTGCAGATAAATCCGTCCGCCCATGACCTATTCCCGTTCTTGGGCCCACATATGATTGTAGTAAATTTAGCCAAATATTTAAAGCAGACTTTATACAAAGCGGTTCTTTATTCCCCTGTCTATTAAAAAAGCCGGCTGTGTCCCCTCACGGGAAACACAGCCGGCATATTCGAAGCTGCTTGACAACACTCAGCAGCAAGCGCAGATATTAATAGTAGCTGCTGTTCTCAACAAACTCGAATTCGAAATCAGCAATGCGCACAATGGTGCCTTCTACAGCACCGCGCTTGCGCAGTTCAGCATCCACGCCCATGTGACGCAAGGTACGGGCCAGCTTAAGGATGGCATCATGTGTACTGAGCTGCATCCGCTTCAGCATCCGCTCAATACGCGGACTGGTGACCACAAATGCTTCATTGTCGCGGGTAATAGTGAAGGAATTATCTTCTTCCGCTTCCAGCTTATACACCTTGCGCTCAGTAGTTTCAGCCACTTCTTCAACGACCGGTGCCACAGGAATACTATCCAGTACGTCCGTTGCCCGGTAGAGCAGTTCCTGCACTCCCTGACGGGTAAGCGAGGAGATCGGCATGATTTCAAGATCCGGACGAAGCTCCGCCACACGCTCGCGGAAAGCCGCAAGATTCTCTTCGGAATCAGGCATATCCATCTTGTTCGCCGCAACAATCTGCGGACGGTCAATCAGAGCCGCATTATATTGCTTCAGCTCATCATTAATCATCACCCAATCCTCAAAGGGATCACGGCCTTCAGAGCCGGACATATCCACGACATGAATGATGATACGTGTACGCTCAACGTGGCGCAGGAACTCATGTCCAAGCCCCACACCTTCACTCGCACCTTCAATCAGGCCCGGCAGATCCGCCATAACAAAGCTGCGGCCATCCCCAACGTCAACTACACCAAGGTTTGGTGTAATTGTTGTGAAATGATAGGCGCCGATCTTCGGCTGGGCAGCAGATACTACCGACAGCAATGTAGATTTACCCACACTCGGGAATCCTACCAAACCTACGTCTGCCATTACCTTCAGTTCCATTACGATATAACGCTCCTGGCCTTCTTCGCCGTTCTCGGCAAGCTCTGGCGCAGTGTTGTTTGCAGTCGCAAACCGGGTATTTCCCCGGCCGCCACGGCCGCCACGGGCCACAACGACCTGTTGTCCATGACGGGTCATATCCGCAATGATCTCCTGGGTATCATCATCGATCAGCACAGTTCCCGGAGGAATGCGTACGATCATGTGATCAGCGTTTGCCCCGTGCTGGCTCTTATTGCGTCCCTTAATTCCCTTATCGGCCTTGAAATGGCGCTGATAACGGAAATCCATCAGTGTACGCAAGCCTTCATCTACCCGGAAAATCACATCTCCGCCGCGGCCGCCATCGCCGCCGGCAGGACCGCCCTCCGGCACATATTTCTCACGGCGAAACGCCACGAGACCATCTCCGCCGTCGCCGCCCTTAACATAAATCTTAGCTTTATCTACGAACATTAATGTTCACCTTCCTTACATCTCCAGCGGTAAACGCAGTTCTACAGAGCTTGTGCTCGGCTGGAACTGCTCCGCCTTCATGATTTTTCCTCGCACTATATTATAAATTTGCCCCTGCAGCAGTTCGGGATTGCCATGATCTCCCTCCCCTTCGAAAGAGATAAGAATGTCTCTTCCCTCCTGTGAAAATCCGAGCCGTAGCTTCCGCGCTTCTCCTTGCGGTACAAGTCCGCTGTACTGATACGCCCTTATTGTCTGCATAATCACAGACGTCAGCTCATTACCGGTTTCGGGAGTCAGCTTGTCCTCCAGCTGCAGCCCTTCTTCCACCTCTATTTCCAGCTCCAGGCTGCTTCTGTAGGTGCGGAAGGATTGCAGATAGAAGACCAGTGAAGGAACCCCAAGTTTGGCGATACGGCTGTCCAGCGCGATACGCTCCTTTATTCTTTCCACACATAACACGGATTTATCAGGCTTGCCCAGCTGGATATATCCGTAAAGTACTTGCAGATCGTTCATCCAATCATGACGATGGTGATTCAGTGTCCGGTTTGCCGCCTGCTGCAGAGTCTTCTCCTGTATACGCAGTTCCTCTTCATAATGACGCCGGTTGTAAAGAAAGCTGAATGCAAGCACTGCCGCTACCCATACACCGAGCAGCAGGCATGTGAAAAGGGAGGGTTGCCAATACACGAGACCTAAAGGAAGCACTGCGGATAACATGACTGCCCAGACGATACTTTTCCAGGATTTCATTCTTTCTCCCCGTCCCTCGGTTCGCAAAATTCATTCCAATGTCGCTATTGCTCATCTTGCTCGATATTTTCCATTTCCCAGTATAACACAGGCTTTCCCTGCAATCACCAGCATTCCTGCCGGGCGTTTGACTTGAATTCTATATGTGCGAATATTTTCAAAAAAAGCCCCCGGCACTCATGCCGGAGGCTTCTCATCTAAATAGGTTCCGAAAGCTTACGCTTCCAGTGCCGCTGCTACCGGAGCGACATCAACCGGGTACACGCTCACTTTTTTGCGATCGCGACCCCAACGTTCGAACTTCACTACGCCGTCCACAAGTGCGAACAGTGTATCATCCTTACCGATGCCCACGTTAGTGCCCGGGTGGATTTTTGTTCCGCGTTGACGAACCAAGATGTTGCCGCCGGTTACTGCTTGACCGTCAGCACGTTTCACGCCAAGACGTTTAGAGTGGGAATCACGTCCGTTCTTTGTGGAACCTACACCTTTTTTCGATGCGAATAATTGAAGATCCAATTTCAACATGTTGTCAACCTCCTTCTTCAAATAATGACTTCCTGTATCTGAACAAATTTTCTGTAAGATTTAGCGATATCTTTGAGCATCAGCACCATGGATTCCAGCAAAAGCTGCACCTTGGCGGAGACTTCAGGATCATTCACGGGAACCAGGGTTCCACTCAGAAATCCATCCTTCATCGAAGTATCCAGGACTACACCGGTCAGGCTTTCAATCGCATTCACTGTTCCAACCGTAACGGTCGAAACGCCCGCGCAGACGATGTCTCTACCATTCCTTGCGTATTCCGCATGCCCTTTGACGGCAAAACCGACAATGACACCTTGAGCAGAAGCCCGTGTAATCCGCACGTTAATCATTAACGCACCTTCTTACGCCTGAATCTTCTCGATAGTTACTTTGGTGTACGGTTGACGATGGCCTTGTTTCTTGTGGTAGTTCTTCTTAGGTTTGTATTTGTAAACTACAACCTTATGACCTTTACCATGTTTCTCGACTTTGGCTGTTACAGACGCGCCGCTTACCAGCGGAGTTCCTGCAGTCAAACCACCTTCGTTAGAAACAGCCAAGACACGGTCAAACGTTACGCTTGCGCCGTCTTCAGCTTCCAGCTTCTCAATGAACAACACGTCGCCCTCTTGGACTTTGTATTGTTTACCGCCAGTTTCGATAATTGCATACATTGTACTTGCACCTCCTCATGTCTCAGACTCGCCTAGTCTAGGTGGCAACCCCCGGAGGAATTACACTTGATATACCCGATCGGAGCGGTTACAGCATGTGCAGGAATTTAACAACCAAACACATACTTGAAGATATTATCATACTTATTAGCCTAAGTCAAGTAGAAAGCGGCATTGTCATCCTATTAACAGACGGTACCCTCTCAGCGAGAAAAAAACTTCCCTACTCCAGCCATGTCCCTACTTTGCCGGTCCCGCCGCAGCATTGACAGATCACCGGAGCAAATCCGGCCGAATCATGCCTTGCCTTCTTGCGGGTCATTTCCAGCAGGCCCAGATGGGTCCAGCCGAGAATATGCGTCTTGGTGCGGTCACGGCTGATGATGCTCTCCAGCTTCGCGATAACCTGCTTCCGGTGCTCCTCCCGCTCCATGTCAATGAAATCAACAATAATAATGCCGCCCGTATCCCGCAGACGGACAAGCCGCCCGATCTCTTCCGCCGCCAGCAGATTGGTCCGTGTTACAGTATCCTCGAGGTTCGTCCCGCCGGTGTACTGAGCCGTATTCACATCAATAACGGTGAGCGCCTCTGTCTCATCCCAAATGAGCGTAGCCCCGCCTTCAAGGATGATTTTGCGGCTGAAGCTCTTATGGAGCTGATCCCCCACACCATATGCCGAGAAGATGGACTCTTGTCCACGGTAGAATCCTACAGGCTTGTACCCTTCGGGAGCCATATCCGTAAGGAATGCTTCCGCCTCTTTAACCGCCTTGGCCGAATCAATCATCAGCTCATCACGCTGCGGGTTGAAGGCATCCCGGATAAACCGCTGAACGATGCTCAGATCACAGTGCAGCAACGCCGGCGCGTCCGCTTCCTTAGCCCGCCGGGTAATTACTTCCCACTGGGCCCGCAAAAAGGCCAGATCCCCTTCAACAGCCTCCACAGGCTCGTCCTCGGAGACTGTACGCATAATGATTCCTTCTTCACCCTGACGCAACCGTTCGCCGATTCCTTTAAGCCGGCTTCGCTCGGATTCGCGGCTGATTTTTTTGGAAACCCCGACATACTCGGCAAAAGGCATATACACCATCCAGCGTCCGGGCAAGGTATAGTGGGTAGTCACCCGCGCCCCCTTGCCGCCACGCGGCTCTTTTCTCACCTGGACGACGATCTCCTGACCGGGCTGCAGCAGCGTCTCAATAGAGGGCTTCACCTCCGGCTGCTTCTCCAGATGGGGATGCAGCACATCGTCTACATATAGAAAGGCATTCTTTTTCTGTCCGATATCTACAAAAGCCGCCTGCATACCCGGCAGCACATTCATAACCCGACCTTTATAATAACTCCCGACCAGACCTTGCTGCTGATCGCGTTCAGCCGCATATTCCACCAGCCTCCCGTTCTCCAGAAGTGCCATACGAGTAATATGCTGTGTGCAGTGAACGATCATTTGTTTCATGGCTTCACCTCTGGTTTGAATCATTCTTGCTTTATATTCCGAAATAAGAAGAAATCAGACGCTGCTCAGGGAGAACAGCCACTATATCCCTGTCATCGTTCATTACATAGATAAAATGATAATGGTTACGTTTAAATAGACGCAATATATCATCCAAAGGTTTCGCAGAGAACGCAACTATTGGCCGGGCAGCGCCCTCTGAATGCAGATACCGCTCATAGATCTGTTCCCTGTTCATCAAAAAAGCAACAAACCGGTAAGGCAGGTTGCGCTGGTCCGTTATATTGGAATAGAGCAGAAAGGCACCAATCATCAGCAGGTTAAGACGGAGTCCGCCGCCGGTTCCCAGCGGAAGCAGGGCGAACACCACCACAAGCAGACTGGCCGCAATACTGACTCTGCCAATCCACAGCAGGGTGTAATAATACGGAAGCAGCAGGCTTAGAGCGGCCTGCAGAATTTTGCCTCCGTCGAGCGGAAGCACCGGCAGCAGATTGAACAGCGCGATCATGGCATTGGCCCCGATGAAATAATCCAGATAAGCGCTGCTGCCATACTCCGCTTGCTTGAGGGCCAGCGCCATCAGGATCATAATCCCGTTCTGAAGCGGTCCGGCAAGGGCAATCCCCATTTCACGTCCGGCTGTTAGCCGCCCATGATCCTCAATAACCGCAACTCCCCCGAACGGCAGCAGTTGCACGGACTTGACGGTAACCCCGGTCAATAGTGCCGCACATACATGTCCGAGTTCGTGGATAAATACAATCGAAAACAGAGTAATAATTTCAAGGAACTGTCCGGTGAGCACGGAGAAAAACAGAATCAGCACGAAGAGCGGATGCAGAGACAGCTCAATACCGAAGATCCTAATCAAACGATACCACTTCAGCAGGATCAATATAAGACTTGTCTTTCATAATCGCAAAAAAAAGCATCGGAATCTGTGCATCCTCTGTCCCCTGAATCCAGCCCACCGCATCTCCGCTCTGTACCCAGTCATCCACCGCGAGCCGCGTCCCGCTCAAATGGCCGTATTCCGCCGTTATATTTCCGGTATGGCGGACTGTGATCCGAATGCCTCCCTGGGCTTCTTTGGACACGGACAATACGCGGCCCGTATCTACACTTTCCACCGTGACACTGGAGCCTGAATCATCTGCCGGTATAATTTCTACCCCCTTAAGGGATGCGGCAAAGGGACGCGCAATGCTTCCCTCCAAGGGGGCGCTCAGTTCATGAACGGCTGTCACTTTCTCTGCCGGCACCTCTTTATCTCCGAAGATCGGAATGAACGAAGGTGCTCCATTGAAATGCTCCTCATACCATACCTGCGCTGCGGCGAAATCCATATCATTACTAAGGGCGCCAGTAATGAAATACTGCGACTTCACTGCCCACGGCTCACTCACTGCGAAGATTCCCCATACCGCTCCGAAGACAAGCAGGCTGGCTATCGTCCTCCGCATGAAACCTGCGCCAAAGCGCGGCCCACCCCCGCCTTCGTCCTCCCAGCTGCTGCGCTGCTTCTTCCACATTACCTCAGGATCAGGTTCCGTTGAAGCAGTGAATTCATTTCGGGGACCCGCCCCCCATTCCCTGAATGGGATAGTGTTGTCAGGCAGCGTGAAAAGCGCTGGCGCTGATCCGGCTTCGGTCTGATCCTCTAATAAGCTCTGTATACGTTTCTTACGGCGATTTTTGATATCTCTCTCGTATTCCATATTGATCCCTCCGGACGGGCTTGTTTTACTTCCATTTTATGAGTAGCGGAAGCTGCTTTAGAACAAGCCCTGCGGGGAGATAACTATCAAGCGGAAGTGGTGGTACCGGCCTTACTTCGTATATTCGCACAAAAAAAACCCGCCAAGGATTTCTCAGCAGGCGGGTCAAGACGAAAGATCGCTATAAATAAGTGCCTGGCCAGGGTTCAGCCCATTCCAAAAAATTTCTTGAACTTCTTAAAAGCACCCGGTTTCTGGTCCAGCTGCATCAACGGTACCGCATCGCCAAGAATACGCCGGGCAATATTGCGGTAAGCAATCGCAGCTGCAGAATTCGGATTCATCACGGTAGGTTCGCCGCTGTTCGCTGCCTTGATGACCAGCTCATCATCAGGCACGATCCCGATCAGATCAATGTTGAGCACCTGCAGAATATCCTCGATATCCAGCATATCGCCGGATCTCACCATACCCGGACGGATACGGTTGACCACAAGCTTCGGTGATTCCACATGCGACTGCTCCAGCAGACCGATGATCCGGTCCGCATCCCGCACCGCAGCATGCTCCGGAGTAGTGACCACAATAGCTTTATCGGCCCCTGCAATGGCATTACGGAAGCCGTGTTCAATTCCGGCTGGACAATCGATCAGAATATATTCGTATTCCTTCTTGAGTTCAAGAATAATATCCTTGACCTGCTCCGGAGTGACTGAGGTCTTGTCTTTGGTCTGGGCTGCAGGCAGCATATACAGCTCTTCAAAACGCTTGTCTTTGACCAGCGCCTGATTCAGACGGCAGCGGCCTTCCGCCACATCCACAAGATCGTAAATGATCCGGTTCTCCAGCCCCATGACTACATCCAGATTCCGCAGTCCAATGTCAGTATCGACCAGACATACTTTTTTGCCCTGCAATGCAAGTGCGGTCCCAATGTTGGCTGTTGTGGTTGTTTTGCCAACTCCGCCTTTGCCCGAGGTTACGACAATCGCTTCTCCCATGGAGGCTACACCCCTTTAAACACATTTAAATCCTGACGTAATTTGACTATATTATGAATTTTGTCGATTTGCATAGCACCGCCTGATAAATAGGCAAATTCCATGCTGCTCTCCCGGGTTCCCCATTCATCCGGCGGCCTGCTGATAATATCAGCAATCCGGAGCTGGGTAGGAGCCAGCAGCGAAGCCGCAATAATTGCTTCCTGATTGCCGTTGATTCCGGCGTGTGCCATCCCTTTAAGCGCTCCAAGAATATAGATATCCCCCGAGCAGGTAATGGTTCCTCCCGGATTCACATCGCCGAGAAACAGCAGATTGCCCTCATGATGCAGCACCTGGCCGGAACGGAGCATTCCGCTCATCATAAATAATGCTTCCGTATCCTTCTCTTCAGGGTCCTCCAGGGCTTCAACGGAACGGATTAATAAGTTCCCCTGGCTTTTGAGGATCTCCAGAACTGCCTCTTTATCTTCTTCGGTAACAGGACGGTTGCCCAGCTTGATGTCCACATGCACAATCGGTCCGGTCAGAATATTTTGATGGCTGTGCTCCAGCTTATAGCGAAGCTCGCTTAAGAGATCTTCAAAGGGACACTTGTCGTCTAGCAGGAATACCAGGCCATCCTTGATGCCCTTAATCCTTACATGCTTGGATTTAACTGTCATATGCCTGTCCCCCCATCCTCATTCATTCGTGCCGGGCCGGGCAAATTCCTTCTTTATAGGATAAGAAAATGCAGCAGCGGCTTAAGCAGCTTCTTCTTCGCGGGTCTCTTTCTTCAGCAGCTCCAGCTGGCGCCGGAGCGGAATGTAGAGAAGCAAGCCGATGGCAAAATGAAACAGCATAGTAGGCAGCATATGGTGCAGGAGCGCCCAGTTATAGGGTTCTTTACTCAGATTAAAGACACTGTAAATGGCAAAAAGCATGCTGTCCTCCAGCAGGCTGCCCAGCAGCACCACCGTCATCATCAGCGGCAGCGGTGCACGGGGAATCTGGAATATCAGACCAATCAGATATGCGGATAATCCCATTGCAAAAGAATGTGCCCCAAGAATGCGGCCATAGAACACCACATCATGCAGCATTCCGAAGGATAAGCCAAGAATAAGTGCCGTATGCCGGTGATGGTATACCGTCACAAACAGGATTACGATGAACACGAGATCAGGGATAATCCGCATCTCCCAGGCATTCGGAATCAGCCAGGGGAGAATAGTGTCTTCAAGGATAAACAAGAGGAACAACAATAGAATTAGAACGGATCTGCGCATCCTCACTATTCCGCACGCTCCTCCGTAAAGACAACGAAGAGTTCCTTCCAGTCCTGGAATCCTGCCGCCGGCTTAATGATTGCAGTAGAGGTTAAATAATCTCCTGTCTTCACCTCTTGGACTGTACCGATGGTCATTCCGCGCGGGTACACTCCGCCACTACCGGAGGAGATAATGATATCATCCTTGGCAATTGGATCTCCTGCGGGAATTTTGTTCATCATCAGCATTCCGGTCTGCTGGTCGTAACTTTCAATCATCCCAAAGGTCTCGCCTTCCTTGTTAAACACCGTCGCCGCGATCGGTGGCTGCGAATTGGGATCATGAATATCCATCATCGTCATCAGCTTGACGGTAGAGGTGAAATTACTAACATTGCTTATGACCCCTACAAGTCCCTCGACAGAGGTTACAGACATATTCAGCCTGATGCCGTCCTTCGCCCCGAGGTCAATAACGAGCGTGTTATTGCTCGGCTCTGTCGTCACGCTGACTACGTTAGCGATATGATATTCATAGTTATACAGATCCGTTTGCGCCTTAGTGAAATGAAGATCTTTTTTATAATTTTCATTCTCGGCCTTGATAAAATTATACTGCGCTTTATCCCGGGCGTATTGTGCAGCCAGAATCTTAAGCTCCTTGTTCTCTTCCGCCAGATCATGCAGATTGCCGATATCTTGGAACAAGCCCGCTACGTATCCAGCGGGCTTGTAGAACAAATTCTGCACGAAACCGGTCGTATCTCTGAGGAAATTCTCCGGCCAGGACAAGTTTTTCCTCTGTCCCAGGCTGAAGCCCATCAACACAATAAACATAACCAGTGTAATCAGCAATATGAATAAACGTTTATTATTAAACAGCTTAAACAGTTTCAACACCCTCTAACAACCGAATTTCTCCCACATCAGGGGTTGACGTTCACAGGTCAGAATTGTCCTAGCGTTTGGAACGAAGACTCGAACTGCTGCGGCTCTTGAACAAATGAATATTCTCGAGTGCCTTGCCTGTACCAATAGCTACACAGTCCAGCGGATTCTCGGCAACGATAACCGGCATTCCGGTCTCACGCGCCAGCAGCTTGTCCAGGTTACGCAAAAGCGCACCGCCGCCTGTAAGCACAATACCGCGGTCCATAATGTCGGCAGCAAGCTCAGGCGGACATTTCTCCAGCGTTACTTTTACAGCTTCAACAATAGCGTTCACTGTATCCGACAAAGCTTCACAGATCTCATCAGAGGTAATAGTCAGCGTCTTCGGAAGTCCCGTTACCAGATCGCGGCCGCGGATTTCCATAGTTTCGGCTTTCTCGAGCGGCAGAGCAGAACCCACATCCATCTTCAGCTGCTCCGAAGTGCGTTCGCCGATCATGAGATTATACTGGCGTTTGATATATTGGATGATGGACTCATCCGCTTCATCGCCGGCTACACGGACAGAACGGCTTGTTACGATACCGCCGAGTGAGATGACCGCCACTTCGGTAGTTCCGCCGCCGATATCCACAACCATGCTTCCTGTAGGTTCCCATACCGGGAGATCTGCTCCGATGGCAGCGGCAAAAGGCTCTTCAATGATATAGGCCTCACGTGCTCCTGCCTGCTTCGTTGCATCTTCAACGGCGCGTTGTTCAACAGCCGTAATTCCGGATGGAACACAGACCATGACATTCGGGTGGCGCTGGAACATCGAGCGCTGCTTCTGTGCCTGGCGGATAAAATATTTGATCATTGTTGCCGTAGTATCAAAATCGGCAATGACCCCGTCCTTCATCGGACGAATGGCACGAATGTTGCCCGGTGTGCGTCCGATCATTTTTTTGGCGGACTCCCCTACAGCTTCAATCGTCTTAGTATCAGTATTAATGGCTACCACGGAAGGCTCTCTTACAACAATCCCTTTACCGCGCACGTAGACAAGCGTATTCGCTGTCCCCAAGTCAATTCCTAAATCTTTCGTAAAACCACCTAACATCTTGTATGCTCCTTTTCCTTGTGAATCTAGACAATTGTATTACATATAACCTTTTTCTTTCAAACTTACAAAGCTGCTGTCACCAATGACCAGGTGATCCAGCACGTCGATGCCGACGATTTCACCTGCCTGCATCAGCCTTGAGGTCAAGGAGATGTCTTCAGGACTCGGCGTCGGATCACCGCTCGGATGATTATGTGCGCATATAATAGCTGCGCTGCTGCATTTCATGGCTGCCCGGAACACCTCGCGGGGATGCACAATGGAGGCGTTAAGGCTGCCCATGGACAATGTTTCCTGCGCAATAACATGATTCTTCGTATTCAGAAACAAGCAGATAAAATGCTCCTTCTGCAAATAACGCAGCTGCTCGGTCAGAATCTCCGCCGCGTCCTGGGGACTGCGGATGATAACCGGTTCTGTAAGCCGGGAGTTCGCCATGCGTCTTCCCAGCTCTATGCCTGCTTTCAGTTGCACGGCCTTGGCAGGGCCAATGCCTTTGATTGTTGTCAGTTCTTCAATGCTCAGGTCCGCCAGCCCGCGGAGGCCGCCTGTAATCCCCAGCAACCGCTGGGCGATATGAATAGCCGATTCACTCTGCGCACCTGTGCGCAGCAGAATAGCCAGCAGCTCCGCCTGACTTAATGATTCCGCCCCATAATGCATCATGCGCTCTCGTGGTCGTTCTTCATGGGGGAGGTCACGCAGCATAAATGTTTGCGACTCCATCCCTAACCCTCTTTCTTCCTGCTATCCTTGCCGGTTCAGTACAGAAATGCCGAACCCGGACAACATGCCGCTTAGCAGCGACAACGGCAGACCGACCACGTTAAAATAACAGCCTTCAATTTCGTCCACCAGGGTGGCACCAAGCCCTTGTATTGCATAAGAGCCGGCTTTGTCGGCAGGCTCCCCGGTCGCGATGTAGGCGCAGATTTCATCTTCGCTCATTGCTCTCATAGTTACAGAGGTTACCCTGTGATCTACCAGGGTCCGCCCCTCTGCGAGACCGATACAGGCCACCCCGGTATATACCTGATGTGTCCTTCCCTGCAGCATGGCCAGCATCTTAGCGCTGTCCTGCTCGTCCACCGGCTTGCCGAGCACCTTGTCGTCAAGCACGACAATCGTGTCGCTGCCGACAATAACAGCATCCCGTTCTCCGGCAGCAGGGATTACTGCCTCCGCTTTGCGCACAGCCAGATTACGCACGATGGTCTCAGGCGTCCATTCCGGCGGCGTACTCTCATCAGCATCACTGACCAGAACCTCGAAAGGCAGGCCAAGCGAGGCTAACAGTTCACGCCGCCGCGGCGAACCCGAAGCAAGAATAATGTGTCGCGTGTTGTCATGCTCCACTGTAATAAACGTCCCTTCTAGATGCCGGCAGCGAACGCTACAGTCTGCGGTACAGCCATACAGCTGTTATCATTCCGGCAAGACTGAGCAGGCACAATTTCAAATGGATAGTGATGTCATAGGTTATGATGTCCAAATCAGCTTGCGGCGACCACTTGAGTACAGTCGAGGTTGTAAGAAAAGACAGAGCTTTTACAGGTTCCAGCAGCTTGGCAATCCAGGCTCCGGCCAGCCAGCCCAGAATTAGAAATAACAGCAGTGTTCCTACATTTTTCTTCTTCATTTTGGTCTTCCCTCGCCATTTTTTGACACCCTAATTATTATACGGTGAAACGGAGTTCAATACAAACGCAAAATCCGTTCAGGGAATGTTTACCACATCCGTACCGCATAAAGCCTGATTTCACCAGTCTCCGCCGGGTGTGGTCCACTAACATTATCCGACTCCGGCACAATAGGCAACTGATTTATCATGCAGCAGCTATACTGGCGAGCCACACAGCAATCCCCCGTCCGGCAAACAGCCGGTACGGGGGATGGGCAACACCTTATACAATTGGGTGGATGTTCAGCTTATCGCAGACAGCAGACTTTTCTGGCCGGTCAAAAAGCTCATCATAGCCTCCTGCACTTCCCAGAGCAGGCCCTCTGCCTTATTCTTGCCGTACTCGTTCAATGCGGATATTCCCCGGCTCATGGATTTCTCCAGCCCGGCGGCGATACTCTTCCCTTCCGGAGACAGCCCCGACTCCAGCTGCTTGACGGCTTGGGTCCATTGCATATGAAGATCACTTACCGCTGAGCTGTCTGTACTGCTGGCCGCACCGCTCAGCAGAGAAGCAGACAGGCCGCTCAGCTCACTCAACAACTGGCTGCTGACCACAAAATAGCTGTCCACCGCTTCCGCCGTTCCGTTATAGCTGACCTGATCCACAGCCGGCAAGGCCACTTCCCTTACATACAGCTCGATCCCCTGATTCTTCAGGCCGCTGCTGAGCAGCTTGGCCTGCTCGCGGTCAGGCGACATCCCGGCATACACCCGGTTGCCGTCCGCTGGGTCCAGACCTGCGGCAAGCCCTGCGGCAAGTAGCTCCTGCTGAGCCTGCGCAGCACCAGCCGGTGTGCTGAATACGCCGTATTGGAGCAGATAATAGCTCTGCGCCGCAATCTGTACCGGAACATGCGCTGCCACCGCTTCACCGGTTCCTTCAACCGGCACGCCTGTGATATCTGCTGCTCCCCCGCCAGTGTCATTCTGGCTCTGAACGATCCCCGTCTGAACAGCGGAACTGCCGCTTCCATTCCCGGTGCCCGTCCCTCCGCCGCTGATGAAGGACAGCGCTGCATAGCCGAGCAGGATTCCCGTGCCTATTGCCCCTGCTACTGACAAAGCAAACTTCCACCAATAAGAAGGGCGGCGGGTATGGTAGGAGCCTCCATACAGATTCCCGTGCGTGCTGAACTGCCCGAACCGCTCCTGCTCAGCGCCCCGCTCATCCTCAAACAGCGGGTAGTGTTCACCTGGCGGTGCATTATCATCTTCCTTGTAAACCTCCGCATAAACTGGAATTGTACGTGTTCTGGAGTCTGGGAGATATGAATACTGTCCAGTATCATACTCTCCATCTGAATCATCCCAGTTCCGGCGGCGCGGATCAGCGGATTTCATATAAGATACTTCAGCTGCACGGGGGATTTCCACCCGCTCCAGATCAACGATATATTCATCTGCACGGAGATGCGGGGCCGTTCTGATCTCCTCACGCTGTTCCCTGTCCTCAACCTCCAGGGTTCTAACAGGTTCTCTTCCTATACGGCGGTCTGCCATTTCCGCCTTACGTTCTGCCGTCTCCCCATCAAACCGGAATGTCATTCTTCCGCTATTCAATGCTCACACCTCGCTATCTTCAGTTCTATACTGAAATATATGATAGATGTGAGATGGATATGCTATTTTAATATATTTATACCAGACTAAGTACCTTCTCCCTAACCCCTTCCGCCGCGTAATGCTTGAGCAGTGTCCGGTAAGCCTGATCCGCAATAATGTAGCCCAGCTCCGGCGTTGTCAGCAGCTTCACCAGCTGGCCGGCAAAGACTGCGCTCGTGCCTGCGAGCAGAATATCCCGTCCCGTCTCACAGATTAATTCCTCCGAACCGCTCAAGCTGCAGACGACCGGCGTCCGCAGCGCCCAGGCTTCCAGGATCTTAATCTGCCCCCCGCAGCCTTCGCGCAAAGAAGCTACCACGGCGCTGGCCCGCCGGATGTAATCGGCTGTATGTTCAAATTCCCTGACAATTTCAATAGAAGCATCATTGCGGGCTAAGGCAGCGACCTCCGGATGCACTTTATCGCTGATCATATAGCACCGGAAATCCGGCACCTCCGCTTTGACCAGCGGGTATATCTTCTTTAAGAACAATAAGGCCACATTCTTGCCTTGGCTGGTATTCATATTCCAATGAAGGACTATGGATTTCTCCTTGATTACTGTCTCACCGGAGGCATAAGCAGGCTCCTTCAGGTCAATGTAAGGCGGAATTACATGCACCTTGCTAGCATCCGCAAAGGATAACGCCTTAAAAGAAAGGGCATCCCATTCTGTAGCGGTCAGCAGCAGACTGGTCTTGTTCATTAATCTGCGCTCTTCCCGGCGGATCAGTGCGGCATTCAGCTTATGATAGCTTTTGCTAATACCGCGTTTGCCGGCTGCCCTATTCTCCAGCATTCCGCTCCCGAAACGGTGGGCATCTGTAATGATGACAGCCTCCGGAAGCAGTGAGGATACAATATCCAGGCAATTACTCAGCATATAATAGGAAATAAACACATGACTGTATGTATTCAAGCGGCACATCTCCGTGATTTCAGCCCGCAAAGACTTATCATTACCGATCAGCGGAGAATGTGAGCGCAGCTTATTCAGCGGGTGCAGCAGTGATCTCTGGGAAGCAGAAGTCCTCTTCACCTGGTGCACCGTAAGCGCAGGTCCAGGCTCTACCGCCAGTTCCCGGCGGCAATGACAATACTCTAGCAGATCAATATCAAACCGCTCCAGCAGAATATCAAGAAAATTCTCTGTTCTTATTTCTCCTTCTAAATCTTCGGGATAACGGCTCTGGGCTGATAGGAACAGCATTTTCTCTCTCATGGCTATAGCTCCTTGGTTCTATGTAAATGGTTATTATTGTATACAAAGAAAAATAGGCCGGATTACATCCAGCCTTCATTTATGAATCTTTAGATGTAGATCAATAGTAACGCAGTTTCCGGAAAAAGATTGTCGATTTATGGGATGAAATAATATTTTTTCGTATTCCCCTTACATTAGACAAGACTTAGCAGCTTTTCCCGGACACTTTCCGCCTCATAGTTAGCCAGCAAGGTCTGGTAGGCACGGTCCGCAAGCACTACTCCTTTTTCGTGATCCTGAAGTAATTGAGTCACACTTTCAGCAAACGTAACCGGATCATCGGCAATCATAATATTCGCGGAATGCTCATACAGCAGCCCTTCTGCTCCTTTGGTGCTTGAAACGACAGGAGTCTTGAGCGCCCAGGCCTCCAGTATCTTCAGGCGTGTTCCGCTGCCCTCCTGCAGAGGGGCGATCACAACCTGCGCCTTCCGTATATAGTCCGCCACACTGTCGACATATCCGGTGATGATGATGGATGGGTCCTGGTCTGCCAGAGCGGCAACTTCCGGATGCACATCCCGGCCGACGATATACCATTTGATGCCCGGAACCCTGGCTTTGATGAGCGGATAGATCTGACGGTAGAAATAGGTAGCTGCATTAATGTTCGGGAAGTAGTTCATATTGCCCGGGAGGATAATCCACGGCTCTTTCGGAAAAAGCGTATTTGTCCGATAATCACCCATACGGATGAAGTTAGGGATCACGTGGACCTTGATAGAATTTTTAAAAGAAAGTGCCTTGAAGCTCAGCCCATCCTGTTCGGATGTTGTAAGCAGCAGATTGGTCTTGTCCATCAGCTTAAGCTCATCTCTGCGCGTCCATACCGCATTAAGGGAATAAAAGAGTTTGGCGATCCCCCTCTTCCTGCGGGCAAGCTGTGCAGACAATCCGCTCTCGAAGTTATGCGCGTCCGTGATTATAACAGTGCCAGGCAGGGAACGGCGCACAATGTCAATGCAGCAGCCGAGCAGACTATGGGAAATAAAAACATGGCTGTATGCATGCTGTCCGCAGAGCTCTGTAATCTTCTCCTTCATATCTACATCTACATGGCTCATATAAGAGCAATTGCGCCATTTGTACAAGGAGCGAAGCATCGCCCTGCGGTAATTCATTGTGCGCTTCACCTCATGCACGGTAAGGGACGGTATGGCCTCCGTATCTTTGGAACCTGAATACGTTAAGAGATCCACATCGTATTTGGCGAGTAAAATATTCAGAATATTGCCCGTTCTCAGCTTGCCACCGCTATCCTGCGGAAATGGATTCTCTGCAGATATGAACAGCAATTTTTCCCTCATGGCTTCTTCTCCTACTCTCCATTTATCTATCTGTGTCTGGCAGTGCCAGGTATCTAGCATATATTACCCCAAAGTTCTGCGGAGTTTTGTCGTTTCTTGGCTAATGCAAAAATAATTTCAAAAAACTGTCATTTTATTAAGCCCGGACACAACAACAGCGCTGCTCCAGTAACAGGAGAAGCGCTGTTGTTCCTAATTTTGTGATTGTATTTAAATTGCACTTTAGGATTATGGTCAGTACATTCAGGAATGTACTTCAAGCTCCCTCGCTGCATAGCCGTGACTACGGACCACACAATTGCGTCCGCGCTGCTTCGCCTGGTACAAGGCGGTATCGCTCAGCTTGTACAAAGTATTGAGCGGGACGCGCTCGCCCGAGACGATCGTAATCAGACCGATGCTCACGGTATACGAGAGGGTTATGCCATCAATGGTGGCGTCCAGCACGGACCGGCGCAGCCGCTCAGCCACTTCCTCACTCGCTTCCTCATCCGACCGGTGCAGCAGCACAGCGAATTCTTCCCCGCCGAACCGTCCGAACAGGTCCCCGTTGCCGAGCTGACGCTCAATTCTGCGGGCAAAGTCGCGCAGCACCTTGTCACCCGTGTCATGCCCATAAGTATCATTCACCTGTTTGAAATGGTCCACATCCAGCAGCAGGAAAGAGAAGGGCGCCATCTCCTTGGCAGCCGCAGCAATCAGGGGCCGGGCACGCAGCACGAATGCTCTGCGGTTAAGGATGCCGGTGAGCTCATCGTATGTGGCTGCACGCTCCAGTTCCGCATAGGACTGCTCCCTGGAGAGCAGCATGAAGCCGGCGGTTCCGAGAAACATCAGCAGGTATATTCCAATATAGAAAAAGACTTGCATCCACTCACCAACGGGCGAGCCCTCAGGCGGAAGATATACCAGTCTGCTTGCATAGCAGAGCATCGAGAGAATAACAATTCCGTATAGCAGGCCCATAATTTCCTGAAGCGGTGTTTTTTTCACTTTCCAGCATAGTATATACGCAGGATAACCCAGCAGCAGTGCCCCCGCAAGCGGGGCAGACGCAATTAGCCGCGGCTCGTCCGGAGACAGCAGATACAGGAGCAGCAGACCAAGTGCGGCGCATCCGGTTAGTGTATAATAAATCCGTTTTATCCGTTCGGAATAGGCCTCCAGTATCTTGAGCAGCGCGAAGATCTCTGCGGTTCCTCCGGCCAGATTCAAGAGAATAATGCAGGGAAGCACAACCCTAAATTCACGATATTCCCTTAACAGCAGAAGGATCATAATCACCAGCTGCAGAATTTTGGCGGTCAGGAACAGCAGGGATGTACCATCTTTCGGATAACGCGACCGGTAAGCCAGAGTGAGCATAACCGTAAAGAAATTACCAAAAAAGAGACACGCCAGCAGTGTCTTGAAATCCAAACTGGCAGCCATAGCATCCACCCCCTTGCTCATCGATGTCATATGTATGATGTGTATTATCCCGTTCTTTTACCCGGCTCTGACCACACGGTCCCGTCCGTCCTGCTTCGCCTGATACAGGGCTCTGTCACTAAGCTTGTACAGGGTATTCAAGGCGGTCTGCTGCTCAGGAAGTACTGTAATCATTCCGATGCTTACGGTGTACCCGCCGGCAAGACTGTCTCCCGAAGCCTCCTTGACGGCTTGACGCAGTTCTTCCGCCTTGCGGCTGCTGTTCTCCACATCCTGCCCATAGAGCATAATGGCGAATTCCTCGCCGCCAACCCGGCCGAACAAGTCACCGATTCCCAGCCGGCTCTCAATGGTAAGCGCGAAATCCTGAAGTACTACATCGCCCTTGTCATGTCCATATGTATCATTTACTATTTTGAAATGGTCCAGATCCAGCAGCAGCATTGAGCAGTATTCCCGCTTTCTTGCCGCCATCGCCAGCTTCAGCTCAGCCTCTATCAGAAAAGCCCTGCGGCCAAGGATTCCGGTAAGGCTGTCATAAGTGGCTATGCGCTTCAGCTTCTCATATGAATGCTCATTGGAGAGCAGGATGAAAGCCGCAATTCCCCCGACCAGCATCAAAAACATCCCCAGGTAATACAAATACTGTGCCGGATTAGCTGTCAGCGGTCCCATCTCCGGTTCCAGAAACAGCGCGACAAAGGACCGCAACAGCATCACGGCAGCAATGGTATAAAATACGCCTCCCATTATTTTCTGGAGCGGAGAACGTTCTTTACCCGCTGTCAAACGGTAGCCGGGGTAGATCACAAACAGCATCACCCATAGCGAGGTCGTGGCCACCCTCAGGTTCGCATGGTTGAAGAACAGGGCGACGATAGAAAAGCTCAGAACACTGCCCACAACCAGCCCTGAATAATAGAGTTTTGCCTTACTGTCCATCATCCCCATCATCATCAGCAGGGCCGAAATTTCCAGACCTCCTCCAGCCAGAATGAGCGCATTGCTTAGAGGTACGGCGATCCAATGGGGGACATAATCCCATAGCAGAATAGAGCCCCAGAAAACGACCTGAAGCCACTTTGCAGTTATAAAAAGGACCGAGGCGGTATCCTTGGCGAAATGGTAGCGGTAAAAGGTAATCAGCAGTCCGGAAAACAAGTTCCCCAAGATGAACAAGTACAACAGTGTATTAATATCAAGCTGAAAGCTCATGAGTACACCACCAAATATGCGGAAATACCTTCTCTTTATGGAGGACAATATCATTCACAAGCTATATCGGCAAAATGGCGGTTTAATTTCACTTCTAATTTCTCAGACCGCCAGATACCTCCTGACATAAAAAGAAAAAACGGCTTCGTTGTCCTTATTCAAGGAACGGAAACCGTTTCTGTTAAAATGCCTAGCTATCTATTACCCTAAAGTGATATGTGTAATCCGCATAGAATGACCTAAGCCCTATTAACGATTCTTCAGATTATCCGCCAGAGCATACCCGACCTTCCAGATATCACCCGCACCCATTGTAATCACCAGATCACCGGGAGCAATGCGGTCCTGCAGGTCAGCCAGCACAGCTTCCTTCGTCGGCAGATGCCGTGCACCGGCGTTGCTGTTCTGCACAATCAGCTCCACCAGCTTCGCGGAGGTGACTCCCTCGATCTGCTTCTCTCCGGCAGGCGAGTAGATATCGGTAATAATCACTTCGTCCGCTTCGCTGAACGCACGGCTGAACGCATCCAGCAGGAAGAAGGTACGCGTGTAGCGCTGCGGCTGGAACACGGCGATAATCCGTTTGCCGGTAGCCTTGGCAGCACTAATGGTAGCCTGAATCTCCGTTGGATGATGCGCATAATCATCAATGACGAGAATCTCGTCGATCTCTCCCAGCACCTGGAAGCGCCGCTTGGCACCGTGGAATTTCACGATTGCTGCAGCGATCGCTTCAAAGGCAATGCCGGATTTCAGACAGGAAATTACCGCCGCCATTGAATTATACAGATTGTATTGCCCCGGAATGGAAAGCTCGATACGGCCCAGAACCTCCGTACCGCGATTCATCGTGTACGACACCTGGCGGTCGCCCAGAACGATGTCGGTCGCCGTGTAGTCTGCACTCTCCGAATGAATTCCGTAGGTGATAACCTTACCTTTTACTTGAGGCAGCAGAGATTTCACATTCTCATCATCCGCGCACACAATAGCCGTTCCGTCCTCACGCAGCTGGTTCATAAACTGCACATAAGCTTCCTTCAGCTGGCCGAAATCACCGCCGTAGTTCTCCAGATGGTCGGCTTCAATATTCGTTACAATCCCCAGCCAGGGATGGTACTGCAGGAATGAGCCATCACTCTCATCCGCTTCGGCTACGACGAATTCCCCTTGTCCCGCCTTGGCATTCGTACCGACGTTCATGATCTCCCCGCCAATAATATACGTAGGGTCCACTCCGCAGTCTTCCATAACCAGAGCAATCATCGATGAGGTGGTAGTCTTGCCGTGCGCACCCGCAACAGCCACACCCTTGCGCTCATTCAGCAGACGGGCAAGCATCTGCGAACGGTGAAGAATCGGTATTTTGAGACGCTCCGCTTCTACCCATTCTACGTTATCCGACGCAAGCGCCGTAGAATATACGACCAGATCCGCGCCTTTGACCTGTTCGGCCGTATGTCCGATGTAGACCTTGGCACCTTTGGCAATCAATTTCTCCGTTAACTCTTGGGCAGCTACGTCAGAACCCGTAACTGTATATCCCATCTCCAGCATCACCCGGGCAATCGCGCTCATACCGTAGCCGCCGATCCCTATAAAATGCACACGTTCAGTAGTATCCAACAGTTCGTCACCAGCCTTTTTCAGAATCGGGTTGCCGTAAAAGCGTACTGCGTACATCAGAAATCAAATACAGCGTTCCGGACACGACCGCAAGGTCATCGTCCGCTGTGATCGTCTGCAGCAGATGCAGCGCTTGGCCCCAATTACGTTCTACTATGATTTCCAAGTTTTCCTTGGCATATTTATTCCGCAGACTTTCTGCGATGGCCTGCAGATCTTCCGCGTCCATTTTCTTCCGGAAATCCGGTTCGGTCAGGATGAGCGTATCCACTATAGGCAGTATATGCTTGAGATACGACTCGTGATGCTTATTTGCCAGCATCCCCATGAGCAAATTTAATTTACCGTATGGCCCAAACTGCGGAAGACTCTTGGCCAGGCTCTCTGCACCTTCCGGATTATGCGCTCCGTCCAGAATAATTCTGGGCGAAGTGCCCACTTCCTCCAGCCTTCCGGCCCAGAATGTACCGCGGAATCCCTCCAGCACATCCTCGTCCTCCAGCATGAAGGCCATATACTGCCGCAGCACCTCAAGGACCATCATAGCTCCCGCTGCATTCTCCAGCTGATGTTCGCCTTTCATAGCGATATCCAGCTCAAGCGAACGGAATGGACCCTGGAAGGTGAAATGCTGGTGGCCGTCCCTGAGCTCTACGCCACTATAGCTGAAATCTTCTCCAGCCAAATATAGAGTAGAACGGGTAGACGCCGCTTTAGCCTTCAGTACAGCGATGGCCTCCGGCTGGCTCACGCAGCTGACTGCAGGAACACCCGGCTTAATGATTCCGGCCTTCTCACCGGCGATCAGCTCCAGTGTATCCCCGAGTACATCGGTATGATCATGTCCGACATTCGTGATTACAGACACTACCGGAGTAACAATATTCGTTACATCCAGCCTTCCCCCAAGACCTGTCTCCCATACGACTACATCCGGATAACAGACTTCGCCATAATAGAGAATGGCCAGTGCCGTCGATACCTCGAACATTGTCGGCGAACCCAGCTCACCGCCCGCAATCTCTTGAACCAGCGGACGCAGTTTATTAACGAGTTCCAGCAAAGTCTCTTCGGAAATATCTGCTCCATTGTACTGGAAACGGTTCGTGAATTTCGTGATATAAGGAGAAGTAAAGGTCCCCACCGTGTACCCGCTCTGAATAAGCACACGGGTCAGAAAAGCACAGGTAGAGCCTTTGCCGTTCGTCCCCGCCACGTGAATGAACTTGAGCTTGCGGTGCGGATGACCCAGCTTCTCCATCAGAAGCTCTATCCGCTCCAGCCCTGGCCGGATACCGAAAGGAATCAGGCTGTTGATCCAGTCTACCGCTTCTGTATAAGAACTTAAGGGAGCGGTACCGCCGCTCCGGGTGATCTCATCCATATCCCTTATCCTCTCAGCTCTGCGATACGGGCCAGCACTTTCTCGCGTCTATCAGAATAGTCCGCCTGCTTCGCCCGCTCCTCTTCGATGACTTTAGCTGGCGCCTTGGCGACAAAGCCCTGATTGCCGAGCTTTTTCTCCACGCGTTCAACTTCGCTGTTCAGTGTCTGGACTTCTTTTTCCAGACGGGCAATTTCCTGTTCAATGTCGATCAGTCCTGACAACGGCAGAAGCAGCTCGGCTCCTGTAACCACAGCGGACATCACTTTATCCGGTGTCTGCGGCGCAAGGCCTGCTTCGAAGGAAGAGGTGTTGCAGAAGCGCCCGATGTAATTGTCGTTGCGGGAAATAATGTCCAGGGTTTCTTGACCCCCGGCTTTGATAATCAGTTCTACCTTCTTGCTCATCGGCACGTTCACTTCCGCACGGATATTACGAACGGCACGGATAACATCCATCAGGAGATTCATCTCTGCCACTGCCTGCGGATTCTCAAGCGCAGGTTCATACTTCGGCCATTCGGCCAGCGTGATTGTGTCTCCCTGATGCGGCAGATGCTGCCAGATCTCTTCCGTAATGAACGGCATGAACGGATGAATCAGGCGCAGCGTGCGGTCCAGTACATAGGCCAGAACTGATTGTGTCTTGGCCTTGGCAGCCGCGTCCGCTCCGTACAGCGAGAGCTTGGCGAATTCGATATACCAGTCGCACAGATCATCCCAGATGAAGTTGTACAGCAGCCGGCCGGTCTCACCGAACTCGTACGAGTCAATTAGACGCGTAATATCCCGGGAAGTTTCGTTCAGGCGGTGCAGAATCCAGTGGTCCGCCGTGCTGAGCTCACCTGTAATGTCAATATCTTCAAAAGAAACACCTTCGAGATTCATCAGTGCAAACCGAGAGGCATTCCAGATCTTGTTGGCAAAATTGCGTGCCTGCTCTACCTTTTCCATCCGGAACCGCAGATCCTGACCGGCCGTGCTGCCTGTAGAAATCATGTAGCGCATGGCGTCTGCACCATACTGCTCAATAACATCCAGCGGGTCGATCCCGTTGCCGAGCGATTTGGACATTTTGCGTCCTTCCGCATCGCGGACCAGGCCGTGCATCAGCACATCGGAGAATGGCTTCTCACCGGTGAATTCCAGCGCCGAGAAGATCATGCGGGCTACCCAGAAGTAGATAATATCGTAGCCGGTAACCAGCACATTGTTCGGATAATAACGCTGATAGTCGCTGCTGTTCTCATCAGGCCAGCCCAGCGTGGCGAACGGCCAGAGGTTCGAGCTGAACCAGGTATCCAGAACATCCTCATCCTGCTTCAGGTCCGTCAGACCGCTGATTCTGCGCGCTTCTTCTTCATCATTCGCAACAACGATCTCACCGGTAGATTCGGAGTACCAGGCCGGGATACGGTGGCCCCACCACAATTGGCGGGAAATACACCAGTCACGTACGTTCTCGATCCAGTTCAGGTAAGTCTTCTCAAAACGCTCCGGCACGAAGTTAACGCCGGTTCCATCCTTCTGCGCTGCGATGGCCGCTTCTGCCAGCGGCTGCATCTTCACGAACCACTGGGTGGACAGGTAAGGCTCAACTACGGCTCCCGAACGCTCGCTGTGTCCAACCTGATGTACGTGGTCCTCAATGGATACAAGTACGCCCTGCTCTTTCAGGTCAGCAATGATCGCCTTGCGGCAGTCGCTGCGGTCCAGTCCCTGGTATTTGCCTGCTTCCGCATTCATAATTCCGCCTTCATCCATCACATTAATCTGCGGAAGATTATGACGCACGCCCATCTCAAAGTCGTTCGGATCATGTGCCGGGGTAATCTTCACCGCGCCGCTGCCGAATTCCTTATCTACATAATCATCAGCGATAACCGGAATTTCCCGGCCGATAATCGGCAGGATCAGGGTTTTACCGATAAGATCCTTGTAACGGTCATCTTCCGGATGCACGGCAACCGCAGTATCGCCCAGCATCGTTTCCGGCCGGGTTGTAGCTACAGTAAGGTAACCGCTGCCGTCCTTAAGCGGGTAGCGAAGATGGTACAGATGGCCATTTACCTCTTTATATTCAACTTCGATGTCCGACAGAGCCGTGCGTGCAGCCGGATCCCAGTTGATAATGCGTTTGCCGCGGTAGATCAGGCCTTTCCGGTACAGCTGAATGAATACCTGGCGGACACCGCTGGACATTCCTTCATCCAGGGTGAACCGTTCGCGCGAGTAGTCCAGCGACAAGCCCATCTTGGCCCACTGCCCGTGAATCGTCTCCGCATATTGCTCCTTCCAGGCCCATACCTGCTCCAGGAACTTCTCGCGTCCCAGATCATGGCGGGAGATGCCCTGCTCGCGCAGCTTCTGCTCCACCTTGGTCTGCGTGGCGATACCCGCATGGTCCGTTCCCGGCAGCCACAGCGTATCATAGCCCTGCATCCGTTTGGTACGGATTAGAACATCCTGCAGTGTGAAATCCAGCGCGTGACCGATATGCAGCATTCCTGTTACATTCGGCGGGGGAATAACAATGCTGTAAGGCTGCGCATCCGGACGTTTGCCTGCTTCGAAGAAGCCGTTCTCCATCCAGTAAGTATACCATTTCTTCTCCGCCGACCCCGGATCATAGGTAGTCGGCATATCGCTTTGCTTGTGATTCGCAGTAGCGGTGTCTTCTGCCGCTTCCAGCTGATTCGTCAGCTCTGCTGCTGTATTGTTGTTATCAGCCATTGTGAACCCTCCATTAGAGAAAATGATGAGAAGCTTTTTGTATTCTGTAACGATCTGACAAGTGGAAACGGCTTTGCCGTCCAATTCTAAGGACGGTACCGTTTCAGCGAGAAATATAAGGATGATTGATAGAGTGAAACATATATATCCTTATATTTAAATACAAAAAGACCCTTCGTCTCAAAGGACGAAAGGCCATTCTTTCGCGGTACCACCTTTGTTTCGCGCTAACAAAAAATAAACCCCTGCCTCGGACCCCTTACAGGTCCGGAAGCTTAGCGCGACACTCATGCAGATAACGGCTGCGTCCGGCCACATCCTAACCTGGTCTCCATAAACATGGAGGCAAGCTCAGAAGGGCGACTCCGGGGCGACTTCGGGGGCTGCATCCTGCGGAAATTCACAGCAACTACAATTCCGCTCTCTGAAGGGCTGACCGCCTACTCTTCCCGTTCCCAGTCTTTATGCTAGTTATTACTTATGTCAATAATACATTCAGTCCTATTCCTAGTCAACCAGCATACACACAAAGGTCAGAGTTTATACCGCCCGGTTCAAAAAACTGTCTAATGGAGTTGTACACGCAGGGCTAACAGAGATAAATACACAGAGAGCCGCCCATCTACCGCTTACTTCCCGCTCCAGATCACATTGACGATATTGTAGCCTTCATAGCTGCCAGTTCCCACGTAGGCATCCAGCGTAACGGAGAATGTGCTTCCGGCATCGATAATCGAGAAGGCTGCCGCGGAGATCTCCTCGGATTTGGCGTTGGCGCCTTTGCGCACAAAATACTCTTTGTACGTATTGCCAAGCGTCTCCAGGTCCTGCTTCGTCAGATAGCTGAACGTCGCGGCCGGCGTGCCGGTCGCCGAGCCTTCGATCAGATTGAATACTTTGGCATCGGACGGAAGCGGGAAGTCAGACGGCAGGCTCTTCGGCCGCTGTACCGGTACCGCGGCCGGTTCCGGAGAGGACGTGCCAGGAGAAGCGGAGCCGCCGATGACGACCCGGCTGTTTGCGGCATCATAAGTGACAGAGGTGTTCAGTGCTTCACTGATTGAGCGTACAGGCAGATACGTCGTACCATTATACGTGATCGGGGCAAGCGTTTTACCGTTGCCGTCTTTCATCGTATAGACCTGACCGTTCACGATGATCCCGAGCTTGTAATTCAGTGATGCCCGAATCTCCTGCAGGTTGCCCGCGGCATAAACGCCGGCCGAAGCGGTCAGCGCCACGCCCAATGCGATCGCGGCTGCCGTCACTTTTTTCTTCATAAATATCCCATCCTCCCAAGAAGTAGTGTATACCGACGCACAGCTGGTTGAATCTGCCAAGTACATAAGCCGGTAGTGACCATTAACCCTGCCTAAGCGAATATGAACCCGCAACAGACCGGGCCAAACATACCCTATGTAAAAAAAATAAGGCTGCCCCAAGCAGCCATGTCATGGCTTGTGGGACAGCCCCCCGCAACTTCCTGCTCGAATTCCCCGATCCATCCTAGGGAATATACAAAACCTGGCCTTCCTCTACATTCTGTCCGGAGAGCCGGTTGTACATGGACAGCTCTCTGGTACTGAGCTGATATTTCTCGGCAATCGTATCCAGCGTTTCTTCCCGCTGAACGATGCAGAGCCGCACTTTGCGGAACAGCTCTGTACCGCCAAGGCCGCCGATGAACCGGCTTTTCCATTCGGTATCATTCCCTGCCTCAGGAATAACCGCCGCTTTGGAGGCTACCTCCTCGGAATGGAGAATCTCCTGCTCCTTGCGCGCACGGCTGGAGCTGAGCAGCGAAGAGAAGGTCAATGGCTCCTGCTCGGCAATTGCCGGATCTTTTTTGCTGCCAAGCGCAATCTTGAGATCCTGCTTCTCCTCCTGTGGAGGTAAGGATTCCTCGGACACGAAGCTCTCATTGTCTATAGCCTGAACCTCTTCAGGCACTTCTTCATTCTCGGCCAGCACTGCAGCATCGTCACTGGCCGCGGATGTGAATACCGGCTCTGCCTGATTGGCTGCATGAAGACTGGCAGTACCCCAATGATCCACAGTATTCAAGGCGGCTGTCCCTGCCGGGAGTCCTGCCTCCTCCGTACCTGCCTTGAACGAATCATTTACCGCAGCAATCTCTTCTGTCTTCTCCCGGGAAGGAAGAAAGTGACTGGAGACCGGCTCAGCCGCAGATTTGCTGTAGTTCTGTCCGGAATCCGCTGTTCCGGATGGAACGGTTGCGGGGGAGGAATCCAGGCTATGCGTCCTTACCTTGGCTTCCTTGTCCTTCAACTGAGCGGACACTAAGGCCGAAGGCTGAGTGTACAAAGAGTCTTCCAGGAATAGCGGATTACCCGCGGCCTCCACGGAATCCGCATATTCCTGATCCTCCACAGAAACATCCGCGACACCTTCCCCGTAGGTCCAGAGCGAATTTTCATATAGCGCATCATTCTCCGGCCCGCGGTTATCCGCTTCCGCCTTATGGTCCTCAGACTCAGGGGAGTAGGCTACTGTATATTCCTCCTGCTGCCAGGCCGGCTGGGCATCCGCGTTTCCGATTCCGCGCAGCGAGAGCACCCCTGTTATGTTGACGGTTCGCATCGTAAGCAGGTCAATATCGAAATTCTCGATCTCAACCCCTATGTCTTCAAGTGAGCTGACCCGGTTCAGCGGGACTGTGATTTCAACAGGAATCGCATGCTCCAGACGCTGTGTACGATCATCTTCCCCCCGGTAGAGTCCGGTGAGCAGCAGTTGCCCGTGCAATTCCGCCCGGTCCTCCCGCTGGATTACCTGGATGTCGGGAATCAGCTCGACTTCCTCCAGCTCAGCTATTCCCGGAAGCTCTTCCGAAAGGTGAATGCGTTCATAAATATCAAACCGCAAGCCGTGTGACTGGTCAAACACGGGAAATGTCCTCCTTCTTGGCATAATCTATCCCTGAGACAAGCCCAGAGCATAAGCCCAAAATGTTACTCCACTCATGTATATGCTTCAATCAGGAAGGCATGACAACTTTGCCGCCTACTTCGGCGGACAGAAAATCATTTCGGATCGGTGAGTACCGTAAGGGGATCCGGAATGGAATAATCCTGCGGGAGCCTTGCCCGCATGCTCGCCGCAAGCGGAATACCGGGATACATCGCATTCAGCACATCGGCTGGATGGAAGGCTCCGGGAACGGGTCCTGCCGCCGGCTCTGCTCCCAAGGTTGAACGGACTGCCGGGCTTTGTACGCTCTCCCGCATACTTATGGCTTTACGGTATACATTCAGCGTTCCGGCCGCCATGACATCCAGTGAACGGCTGCGCTGCGCCCACTCCCTTGCCTGGAAGCCGGTACGTACTCTCAGCTCCTCATTACCCAGCAGCTGCTCCAGCAGCCGGGCCAGCCGGGCGGCATCACCGGGCGGAACGATCCAGCCGGTCTCCCCGTGGCGGACCATTTCCGGCATACCTGAAGTGCCGGAAACGATCGGGGCAATGCCGGCAAGCTGAGCCTCTGTGACCGAGAACGGCTGAGTATCCTGCAGGGAAGGCTGCACATAAATATCAGCCTCGCTTAGTACTGCCGGAATATTATCCAGCTTCCCGGCAAAGCGGATATGCTCCAGAATCCCAAGCTGGCGCGCCTGTTCCCTGAGTTCTTCCAGCAGGCTGCCTATGCCGGCCACTACACAGGTCCAGTCTGTACGGTGCTTCTGCAGCATTCCCAGAGCCTCGATCAGCACATGCACGCCTTTGATATATTCGAGGCGTCCGGCATACATGATTACTTTGGTTCCGCCTCCGATCTTAAGCGGTGAGGGCTTCGCCGCCCTGGCCGCATACTGCTCCAGATTCACTCCATACGGCAAAGTATGAATCCGTTCTCTGCTTACACCGAGCTCCTGGGTCAGCTGGCCAATCCAATTCGAAGAGACCATAATCAAGTCGGCCGACCGGGCCGCGAGCGCCTCCATCCGCCGGAAATATCGCCAGATCGGCCGGAGCTCATATTCCTCGCGGGTAAGTCCAGGCTCAAGCCCTTTGTATTCATAATAAGCTTCCCGGGAAAGTGCCCCGTGCACACTGGAGACTAGAGGAACCTGACGGCGCATAATCCGCCGCAGCGCGTAGGAGGCAATGGGGTCCTGGGCATGAATGACATCGTAATTCTCCAGCCCCAGAACCGCCGCTCCCCCCTCAAATACATAACGCCCCAGCTCAAAGCTGAATATGCCATGCTCCAGATGCAGATGCGGGAATAAGGTAATATCGAGGTGCGGGAGCAGCAGCGTATAGAAGGCTTTTTTATCAAAAGAAGCATTCTGCCCAAGCAAATACAAGGTGTTGTTCTCCACATGGCTTCCCATGAGTGTTACGGAGTGTCCCTGTTCGCTCAGCTTATCGGCAAGCTGTCTCATATACGTCCAGATCCCGCCCATATTGGTAAGGCCCCAGTAGGTAACCAGCAATATTTTCATAACTTCCTCTCCCCGGCTAATAGATTCACTTCTGCACGAGAGCAGACGGCTCCACATTAACAAAGTATTATATGACCGCTGCCGGATATAGGACATGGGTGTATGGTTCAATCTATAAAAATTCCAAAATAACTTTATAATCAAAAAACGTCTTTTCGGTTATAATCGGTATAAATCCTGAAAGGAAAACTTCTGTCATGTCTAAAGCACGGGTATTTGACCTTTCCCTGTTTGCCGCTTCCGTTGCTATAGCTTTCATTCCCAAGCATGCTATAGTTCTGGACGATACATATATCAAGGCGCTGGTGCTCTATACGATCTTCTCCAGCTTCTACTTTCAACTGCGCATCGTGACCCGGAGCGGGAATTCTACGATAGATTATGCTATCAGCTATACCTCTTCATTCGGAATTTTCGCCGGACCGCTAGGCACCTTTCTGTTCGAAACCGTATACCGCTTCATTGTATTTTTCTATAAAAAGAAGACAAAAACCGCCGATCCCGGCGAATTTCTGGATACGTTCTACAACATTGGGTCCTTTACACTGGGCGGATCGGCTGCGTATTATCTGTACAATGTGCTTCACCCTTTTGCGGAGAGATTTCCGCTCGGATACTGGCTCCTGTTTCTCCTGGTCGTCTGTGTAACCACATTGCTGTCCTCCACTTTCCTGATCATAACCTTCGCGCTCTCTGGAGACATCAAGACACGCAAGGAAGCCCGCCACCTGCTGTTCCGGAGCCGTAACCTGCTTGATTTCAGCAAGGTAGCCCTGACCAATGCGCTGCTCCTGCGCCTGCTGCAAATGGAGAAATGGGAAATGCTGATCGCCCTCTTCCTGCTCAATTACATCGTCAGCCTCTCCTTCTATTCCAAATCGCAAAGCGCCCAGCACAAATATGAACGCGACAAGTTCGAGCAGATGGCTTACCGCGACTTCCTGACAGGAACCTATAACCGGGCTCACATGGATAAGATGATGAAGGAGCTGAACCAGAGCGGGGAATATATCGGAATTGTAGTGGCGGATATCGACCGTTTCAAAAAAATCAACGATTCCTTCAACCACGCCGTCGGTGACCGCGTCATTATTGATTTTGCCGATACACTGAAGCAATTTCTGCAGGAAGAAGACATCCTGTTCCGCAGCGGCGGGGAAGAGTTCACCGTGTTTCTCAGGAACAGAACCTTTGAGGAATGCCAGTTACAGATTCAGGCAATCCTGGACAGCCTTCACGGACACTGCGTAACCGCAGAATTCGAGGAACAGATGATCCGCGTGCCGTATTCCGCCTCGTTCGGACTTTATTATTACAAGGCAGACCCCGGCCAGAAGACTTCTATGGAAAAAGGGTATGTCTACGCTGACCAGCTTCTGCTCGAATCCAAAAAACTCGGCCGGAACCGGCTCTCGTACCGCAATGACCTTCGTCCGTAGCCGGACTTTAGAACGGTGAAGATCAGGTACGGGAGCGCTGTGCATTGCAAGCAGGAGGGAGCTGTCCCAAAAGCCATGAAATGGCCGCTTGTACAGTTCTTTATTTTGGAGTAGCATCTCCTAGGCCGGGCTCAACGTGTGCGCTTGGATGGACGCTCCGCGAACGGAACGTTGTTCCAATCGCTGTTGTCCCCAGATTTTATTGATTCTCCTTAGCGGTGAAAATCCGGGGACAAAGGCGACCGCTGCCGCTTTTCCACAATCGTTCCGTCCGCTCTCCGCGAACGGAACGTTGTTCCAATCGCTGTTGTCCCCAGATTTTATTGATTCTCCTTAGCGGTGAAAATCCGGGGACAAAGGCGACCGCTGCCGCTTTTCCACAATCGTTCCGTCCGCTCCGCTGTTTAAGCGGGAGGTGGTTCTGTAATCTTAAAAAAACACAAATAAAGAGACCTCCCGCCAAATGGCCAAAGCGGCACGCGAGAATATCCCTAAGCAAGCCGCAAATGAACAAAAACGTAAAGCAGCGATGCTCCAATGACCAAGAGAATCGCTGCTTTATTGACATTTAAAGCTTTTGAGAAGATAGAGGGCCAGTCTTCGCCAGTATAAACCAACATTGGGACAGATACCGCTTGCCTCTACAGTTCAATATCTACAGCTCAGTGGCATTAAAGGTATCTCCGCCTTCAATGGAGCCGGAGTTGAACCCTTTGTAGAACCAGCGTTTGCGCTGCTCGGAGGTGCCGTGAGTGAAGCTGTCAGGCACCACATAGCCTTGTGCCCGCTTCTGGATCGTGTCGTCACCCACTGCGCTCGCTGCGGTTAAGGCTTCCTCCAGATCTCCTTCCTCCAGCAGGTTCATTCCTTGGGCATGCTTCGCCCATACCCCGGCATAATAATCGGCCTGCAGCTCAAAGCGGACCTGAGCTTTGTTGAATTCGGTCTCGCTCAGGCTCTGGCGCAGCGAATTCAGCTGCTCGGAAGCACCCAGCAGTGTCTGCACATGATGACCCACCTCATGGGCAATTACATAAGCCATGGCGAAATCGCCCGGCGCATTGAATTGCTGCTGCAGCTCGTCGTAGAAGCTGAGATCGATATACAGTTTGGCGTCCCCGGGGCAATAGAACGGTCCGACTGCCGAACTGGCGGTTCCGCAGGCAGAGTCCACGCTACCGCTATAGAGCACAAGCGTAGGGTCCTGGTACGTCTTCCCCTGCTCCCGGAAGACCCCGGACCAGACATCTTCGGTATCGGCCAATACTACGGAGACAAATTCCGACAACTCCTTCTCCTGTGCGGTCTGCTCGTAAGGAACATTAGAGCTGGTGCTGGAGCCCGTGGAAGTCAGATTGCCCATAATGTCACCGATATTCCCGCCGCTCAGCAGCGTAACGATCACCACAATAATAATCCCGCTAATTCCGCCGCCAATCAGCTTGCCGCCTCCGCCTCTGCTTCCTCTGCGGTCTTCTACATTCGAACTACCTCTTCTGCCCTGCCATTTCATGGCCCAACCCCCAGTTATGAATTCCGGTTTTAGAGGATGTATTTCATCTTAATACTGTTATACCCATAAACGCAGGGGTCCCACTCGCCTCTCCCCGTAAAGAGAACATAAAAAAGACTCCCGCACAGCCGCAGCCGTGAAGGAGTCCCGTAAGCAAATATTAAAAGGGCAATTATTTCGCAGCTTTAGCAGCGTCCAAAATTGCTTTCAGATAGTTAGAGGTATCCACCAGAGTAGCACCGCTTACAGCGTCAACTACTTGCTCTGCGGACTTCTTGCTAAGTGTCATTTCAAGGGATTTGATTGTTTTGCCTGTAGCGAATTTCTCAACGGCAGCAATGTTCTTGTCATAAGAAACTGTGGAGCCTGCTGCTTCAGCCATATGCTCGCTGTAGTATTTAGTGTTAGCTTTCTTGGAAGCCAGAACCACGTTAGGGTCTTTGTATCCGTTCAGACCAAAGTCTTTGTCGGAGTTAGGAACGCCAGTTGCTACATCTGTACCCAGGAATTGATAATCATCCAGCGAAGCTGCAACGATTACGCCGTTCTGTACTACAGCAACAGCTACTGTGAAGCATTTGGTACCATGGGCAGCCGCTTCCACCCGGCCTACCTTAAGTGGTGCGCTCGCTGCAGATGTTACACTGTTCAGGGCGCCGCTGTTGCCTACCCCTACAAGTGCCAAAGAGATACCAGCTACGAGCATTAGTTTTGTTACTTTTTTCACAAAGATTCCCCCAGTTAATGTTATGAGATACGCTTACATACTATATTTATCAATATATTGGATATCCGTCTGTTACAAATGTTACTAGTTAACTGCAAATAAATGGGATATGTATTTTTAACAGGGAAATGAAGGGATAACTGGAGGTGAAACGCGATAAAGGGCAGATTCCCCTCCATAAAATCAGCAACAATATCAGCTGCAATTCTCTTTCACAGTCACTTTATTATTCGTTATCGTGACCTTTGAATATCCGGATAAAGATTCGGTGTAGGAGCATACCCCTATGGTTTGGAGGACATCCGGTGCTCTGGGATCTGTATATTTCAGATAAATGCCCCCCTCGCCGCTTAAGCTAAGCCGGGGTCTAATTTTGATTGTTTTTCCGCTGCTGAGCGTTTTCCGGAGTTCATCTGTGGAAGCACCGGCAGCTGCGCCCGTAACCACCCCTGTCTCAAGGATGCTCAGATCAAAGTCAGACTCATTGTTTACTGTCACCCTGAAGCTCTGGAACTGGGCAGCCATACTCAAAATGCCGTATTTGCTGTTCACCTGTACGGCCAGTATTAATACGGCGGCAATAACCGCTGTACCCAGTGCTGATACCAGGATTACTCTGCGATTGCGTCTCATAGACTCATCTCCTTTACAGTAAGACGAACAGTAACGCGGAAATGTATCAGCGGACCTGCGCTCCGCCTGAATATTTACAGCCGGATAGGCTTGGGTAACAGAACAGCAAGAGTTGGAAAAGAAATAGCGGCGTTGGCCTTGTTCAGCCAATCTCTGTCACTTCTATCATACTGGTCTGCAGAAAGCAAAAAAAAAGCAGCGCCCCTCCTATGGGAGAATCGCTGCTTTGCTTAATTTACATAGCTTCGCGGATGTCGATCAGCTGTTATAGAAAATTCCATTTCAAATGGAAATTCAGTGATAGTTGTATTATGTACAATTAAAAATAGCGAAAAGATGTGCATGCCTCGTATAACTGTATTCTGTACAACTAAATCCTCCCGAATCGGTGAAAACCTTTTATAACTGGCAGTTTAATTGCACGAAATACAACTAAACGGATAACCGGTTACTAATCAGCCGATTTAGTTGTACAAAGTACAATTAAGCATGCCGCATACTCCTAAGCGTTATACTAGTTCAGCGGCTCCCCGCCTAATTGCTCGCGAAGCTTCCGCATATCCTCCGGCCATGGATCGGATACTTCGACCCTGCTTCGGGTCCAGGGGTGGGAAAAAATAAGCTTCTCGCCATGCAGCGCCTGCCGGTCTGCACCTGCCGGCTTCGCCTTGGCCTTAAGCTTAACCTCCGGCCGGCCCGGACCAGCCAGCTTGCCTGGCTCCTGCAGTCCCGGTGTAATGCCCGCCTTCTCCTGCTCTTCGAACCAGGCTGTAATCGCCGACTTCACCTTACCCGGCTCCGTACGCAGCGGCAGCTTGTCGTTCTTACTGCCGCCCGCACGGACACTGGCCGTATGCCAGCCGGGTCCGCCGTAGAGGTCATCCCCGTACAGCGGATGGCCCGCATGACTGAGGTGGACACGGATCTGGTGCGTGCGCCCTGTCTCCAGCTGCACCTTCAGCACAGTTCCGCCAGGCAGCGCTTCCCGCCCTATGATTCGCGTGACTGCCGCCTGTCCTCCCGGCGAGACCCGCCGGCGCGCCGCATGATGGCGGTCACGGCCGATCGGGGCATCGATCACGGTAAGCTCAGGCGGCACTTTGCCTTCTACAACCGCCGCGTAGAGGCGGGATACGGTTTTGTCGCGCATATCCTCGTCCAGCACAAGCTGGGCGTATTCGTTCTTCGCATAGAGCACAGGTCCTGTTGTATCCTTATCCAGCCGGTGAATATGGCGGACGGCTACTCCTCCGCCGGAAGCGGCATAATGCGCTGCGACGATATGATCCAGCGTTACGCCCGCTCCGCTGCCATCCGGATGAACCGCCATGCCGGCCGGTTTATGGACCACGAGGCAGAAGTCATCCTCGTACAGTACTTCAAGCTCCTGCCATACCGGCTCAATACCCGCTTCCCGGTAAGGGAACAGGGATAACACCAGCCGGTCGCCCTTCCACTGGATGCCGCCTTCGCGGCGCAGCCGCGCGTGCAGCTTCTCCGGCATCCCGGCCGTGCCGAGCAGCCATGCGTCAATGGCTGCCTGCCTGTCGGCCGCAGCCGTAATCACCCGGCCCGGCATGACTTGAAGCCACTCTCCGCGCCGGATCCATTTGCCGCCGCCGGTGATGTTCCTGATGACCGCGCCAGTATTCCCTGTATCTGCATCCGCTCCACCAGGGATACTTGTGCCGGACAACTCCTCCGGCCCGCCTGTCATAGCGACTTCAGGGCATTATAATGGCCCTCAATCGTATCATCAATATCCTGCTCGCTGTGCACAGCGGATACGAACATGCCTTCAAACTGGGATGGGGGAACGCTGATGCCCTGATCAAGCATTTTGCCGAAATAACGCTTGAACAGATCCAGGTTGCTGGTCTTGGCCGTCTCGAAGTTGACAACCGGTCCTTCAGTGAAGAACGGGCAGACCATAGAGCCCACACGGTTAATCGTAAGAGGGATGCCAGTTTCCTGCGCGTTACGCTTAAGGCCTGCTTCCAGACGTGCACCCAGCACCTCCAGACGGGTATACACTTCAGGTGTCAGCAGCTTCAGCGTGCTGTAGCCAGCCGCCATGGCCAGCGGATTCCCGCTGAGTGTGCCTGCCTGATAGATCGGGCCAGAGGGAGCGATCTGCTCCATAATCTCTCTTTTGCCGCCATAGGCACCTACCGGGAGACCGCCGCCGATAACCTTGCCGAAGCAGGTCAGATCAGGGTCCAAACCGTACAACCCTTGCGCACAGCCGCGGTCCACACGGAACCCGGTCATCACTTCATCAAAAATCAGCAGCGCGCCGTACCCCGTGGTCACCTTGCGCAGACCCTCCAGGAAGCCCGGAAGCGGAGGCACTACGCCCATATTCCCGGCAATCGGCTCAACAATCACAGCGGCAATCTCATTGCCGTAACGTTCGAACGCGATTTTGACCCCTTCCAGGTCATTGTAAGGCACCGTAATGGTGTTGATGGCTACGCCTTCCGGCACACCGGGGCTATCCGGCAGACCCAAAGTAGCTACCCCGGAACCGGCTTTGATCAGCAGGCTGTCAGCGTGGCCGTGGTAGGAGCCTTCGAACTTGAGGATTTTGCTGCGTCCCGTATATCCGCGGGCCAGCCGAATGGCGCTCATCGTAGCTTCTGTTCCCGAGTTCACCATGCGCACAATGTCCACCGATGCTACACGTTCCACGACAGTCTTGGCCATTTCGGTCTCCAGGAGTGTCGGTGCGCCGAAGCTTGTCCCTTTAACCGCAGTCTCCTGCAGCGCCTTCACCACTTCCGGATGGGCATGGCCCATAATCAGCGGTCCCCACGAGCAGACGTAGTCGATGAAGCTGTTGCCGTCGATATCGTAGATACGTGAGCCTTCGCCTCTGTCTACATAAACTGGGGTCAATCCTACGGATTTGAACGCCCGGACCGGGCTGTTGACCCCTCCCGGAATATACTGTTTCGCTTCTTCAAAAGCTGTGCGGGAAGCCTCTTCCCTGCGTGTAAGCGGCACATTGCCCATGCTTCTTCACTCCTGCTCTGCTGAATTATACAGCTGAATATAGTCTAGCCGCGCAGCCAGCGGGCTGCATCCTTGGCGAAATACGTAATAATTATATCTGCTCCGGCGCGCTTCATGCCGGTCAGCATTTCCAGGACAACTGCCTGCTCATCGATCCAGCCCTGCTGTGCGGCCGCTTTTACCATTGAATATTCACCGCTCACGTTGTAAGCCACCAGCGGCAGATCGAACTGGTCGCGGATCGTCCGGATGACATCCAGATAAGCCAGTGCGGGCTTAACCATCAGCATATCAGCGCCTTCCAGCACATCTGAATCAGCCTCACGGATTGCTTCCCGCAGGTTGGCCGGGTCCATCTGGTACGTCTTGCGGTTACCGAATTGCGGTGCAGAATCCGCTGCTTCACGGAAGGGGCCGTAGAAGGCGGATGCGTATTTTACCGAATAGGACATAATCGGCACATGCTCAAAACCATTCTCGTCAAGGCCGCTGCGGATCGCCTGCACGAACCCGTCCATCATATTGGAAGGCGCGATAATATCCGCACCGGCCCGGGCCTGGGATACCGCCGTGCGGGTCAGCAGCTCCAGCGAAGCATCGTTGATAACATCACCGTGAACTACGCCGTCTACCGTATGGGTATGCACCATGCCGCAATGGCCGTGGTCGGTGAATTCACATAGACAAGTGTCGGCAACAACCAGCAGCTCCGGGTACCACTTCTTAATCAGCCGCGTAGCCTCCTGCACAATGCCGTCCTCAGCGAATCCGGAGGAGCCGATGGCGTCCTTCGTTTCAGGAATGCCGAACAGCAATACGGCCGGAATTCCCAGCGAGGCAATCTCATCCACTTCCGCCTTCAGGGTATCCAGCGAGAAGTGATACACGCCGGGCATGGAGCCAATTTCATTCTTCACACCGGTACCGTAGGTTACAAATATCGGCTGGATAAAGTCCAGCACGTTCAGGACGGTCTCCCGCACCATTCCGCGGATTCCGGCTGTACCGCGCAAGCGGCGGTGTCTAGTAATTGGAAAGCTCATTGCTGTTTCCTCCTGTACAGTAAGTATTTAAACACATCTATCTGTCTCAAGCATTATTCGAATATGAAATCACAAAATGCAAAGTTGAAATGCAGTGCTCAATTGCATTAGCGGAATAGCGGAAACCATGCCGATGCTATCTGAGCCTCGTTGTTTCATTCCAGCGGCAGAGCTCCTGCACCAGCCCTTCGATCGTTGCTTCGTCCGGGAGCAAGCCCGGAGTCAACCCGGCCTCCACAGCAGTCTGTTCGGTTACCGGACCTATGCAGGCGATTTTGACCCCCGCCAGCAGCGTCAGCGGATCTTCCAGGCCCATCCGTTTCAGGATAGAGATGAAGTTGCGCACCGTGGAAGAGCTGGTGAAGGTGACCGCATGAATCCGTTTCTCTTCGAGCAGCTTCACCAGTTCAATATCATCTTCACCAGTAACCACAGTCTCATACGTATCCACTTCAGTCACTTCCAGCTCCAGCTCCTTCAGCTTGCCGGGCAGCCACTCGCGCGCCAGATCGCCGCGCGGCAGCAGCACCTTCTGCCCTGGCTGCAGCTGATCGCCGAAGGCTTCAATCAGCCCTTCTGCCTGGAACCGTCCAGGCAGCTCTTCGGCAATCAGCCCGCGCCCGGCAAGCGCCGCAGCCGTACCCGGTCCCACCGCGCATATCCGCGCGCGGTGCAGACCGCGCAGATCCGTCTTCAACTGCGCCAGATGCCGCATGAAGAAGTCCACGCCGTTCGGACTGGTGAAGAACACCCAGTCGTACTCTGTAAGCCGGCCAAGCGCTGAAGCAATCTCTGCCTGCTTGTCCGCATCACGCTGCATAACCGTCTCAATGACAGGGAACTCATACGGTTCGCCGCCAAGCTCCTCGATCCGGTCTACCAGCTCGCTGGCCTGGCTGCGGGCCCGCGTCACCACAATCCGCTTGCCGAACAGCGGCATCGCTTCAACCCACATGAGGTGCTCCCGCTGGAGCACTACATCGCCGACAACGATAACGGCCGGCGGCTGGAAATCCGCCGCCTTGACCTTCGCTTCAATGTCGGCAAGCGTGCCGGTTAGTGTCTCCTGATCGGCACGTGTCCCCCAGCGCACCAGCGCCACCGGCGTTTCTGGCGGACGCCCGTGCTTCATCAGCTGGGCGCTGATATATCCGATTTTGGCGACGCCCATCAGGAACACCAGGGTTCCCGTGGCGTTCGTCACCTTATCCCAATGAATGGAATGATCCAGCTTATCCGGGCTCTCATGTCCGGTAATGATCGACAGGGAAGACGCAGCCTCCCGGTGGGTTACCGGAATACCGGCGTACGCCGGGACGCTGATAGCCGAGGTAATACCCGGCACAATCTCATAGTAGATGCCATGGCGCCGCAGCAGCTCCGCTTCTTCACCCACCCGGCCAAAAATCACCGGGTCTCCGCCCTTAAGACGCACTACCGTTTTGCCCTCCAGAGCGAGATCGACAAGCAGCTGATTAATGTCCTCCTGCTTCATCGTATGGCGGTCCGGCAGCTTGCCTACGTATATTTTCTCCCCGCCCGGCTTCATCCACTTCAACAGCCTTGGACTGGCCAGCCGGTCATAGACCAGCACATCTGCCTTCTGGATACACTCCAGACCTTTAACCGTAATCAGCTTGGCATCCCCCGGACCTGCACCTACAAGATAAACCTTCCCCGCCATCTCCGTCATCCCCTTATCACCTTATCCCTGAGTATCCTGTCCCTTTACATCCGCCAAAATCTTCTCTGCGCCCCTGGCAATCAGCTTGCGGGCAACCTCCGCACCGAGCTGCACCGGATCTTCTCCCGTGCAGGTTTCTTTAAGGATTACCAATCCGTCCGGTGTCCCCACCATTCCGGTTAAAGTGATTAACAGACCGCCTTCTCCAGAAGTCCCGCCGGAATGAATAGTCCCGGTTGTTCCCGTTGTCCCGGCCTTCTCCGTCTCCAGCACAGCGTAGGCGCCGATCGGCACCTGACAGCCGCCGTTCAGGGCGCCGAGGAATGTGCGCTCCGCCGTCACCGTAAGAGCGGTGCGCTCATCATTGTAGAGCGCGAGCAGCTTGCGCAGCTCCTCATCGTCCTCTCGGCATTCGATGCCGAGAGCTCCCTGGCCCACAGCGGGCAGGCAGATTTCCGGCGGCAGATAAGCCGTTACCCGGTCCTGCCAGCCCATCCGCGACAAGCCTGCCGCTGCCAGCAGAATCGCGTCGTATTCGCCGTTCTCCAGCTTCTTCAGCCGCGAGTCAATATTGCCGCGTACCGGCTCAATTACCAGATCCGGCCGGAGTGCGGCCAGCTGGCTGGAGCGCCGCAGGCTGCTTGTGCCTACGCGCGCTCCCTGCGGCAGATCCTCAAGGCCAGCTCCGCTGCTTGAGATCAGGCAGTCACGTGGATCGACACGCTTCGGCACTGCACCGTTAATCAAGCCTTCCGGCAATTCGGAAGGCATATCCTTCATACTATGTACTGCCATATCTATTTCTTTGGCCAGCATGGCCTGCTCAATTTCCTTCACAAAAAGACCCTTACCGCCCACCTTGGACAGGGTGACATCAAGAATCCGGTCGCCTTTGGTAACAATCTTATGCACCTCAAAAGTAAAATCAAAGCCATGCTCCCCGCTAAGCCGCTCCAGATCGGCAATCACCTGTCCTGTCTGCGTCAGCGCCAGCGCACTCTGTCTGCTGCCCACAATAATCTTCCGCATGAACCATTCCCCCTGTTCAAGTTACCTGTACCCGCCCTGTTTCCTGCACGATACCTCTCATTCGCTCATCTGAGCCAATTTTGCTGATATCAAGAGCACTTTTACCCTTCATTTGCTCATCTGAGCTACTTTTGCTGGAATCAAGGGGATTTATCCCTCTAATTTGCTCATTCCGGCCGATTTTGCCCGAATCAAAGGGATTTATACCACTAGTTTGTTCATTTCGGCCGATTTCGCCCGAATTAAAGGGATTTATCCCTTTAATTTACCGCACAACACTAGGCTTTGGTCATTCCAGTCACATTCCAGCGAATCCGCCCTGTTCAACGTCATAAACACATTTAATTAGTCCACTTATTCGTCCATAAGTTTTATTATTCGGCCGTTCGACCGTTCGTCTATTCTATCGTCGATTCAATATGTGGGCAGTCAGCATCAGCCAGACATTTCGTTTGAAACAGATTTAGCTGCACGATTCAATCGGCAGCTAAAGTCAATTTCTGCCGCCGCTTATGTCTTTGCAGACTTAGTTTTGAAGCAGTCTCAATAATTGATGAATTAGTTTTGAAGCAGCCAGAGCAGATGCAAACTTACTCCGCAATCGCAGCAGTTGTACTTGATGCTTGCTCCATCCGCTCGTTCCATCTACGCCTGCCGATGACCTGCTCCACCCACTCACTCCATCTTCACTTCCCGATGGCCGACTCCACCCGATCATTCCGCCTTCTACTACCGGTTACGCGCAATCCAGGATTCGATAACCTCTGATGTCCATGGTATAAAGGTGCCCTGCCGCATCTCATCCAACACATCAAGCTTCCCCAGCCTCCGCAGCAGCCGGGCGCGAATCTCAGCTACAGGCTCCAGCCGCTTGATTTCGGTGCGCAGCTCATGCAGGAAATCCAGATAAGGCTCGTATTCCTCGCCCAGCAGTCCAGCGATCTGCGCCGTGATCTGCGCAGCAGCGAACGGTCCCGCCCCGGAGGTCGAGACCGCAACCGTCAACCGCCCCCGCCGGAGGATACCGGGCGTGATGAAGCTGCCCGCCTCGGCGTGGCTGGCCACATTGACCGGCAGGCCCAGCATCCTGGCCTCCCCGGCCACCGCTTCATTCACCGCCCTGTCGCTGCTGGCGGCATAGACCAAGACAGCTCCCTGGAGATCTCCGGGAGCATAGGGGCGGCTGACCCATTGCAGCCGCCCCTCCGCCGCCGCTGCGGACAACGTCCCGCTAAGCGCAGGACTGACAATCACCAGCTCCGCTCCTGCCTCCAGCAGCGGAGCCGCTTTACGTTCAGCCACAGCTCCGCCGCCGATCATTACCACCAGTCTGCCCTGAACATCCAGCATAATGGGCAAATATTTGCTCATCCCGCCTCACTCCAGCATCTGAATATCAACTATACTCCACACCACAAAATTTCAACTTGCTCAACTAAGAAATCCGTCCCCGGTTGCCACTACTGCAGAACAGCAGTCCGGCGCGCACTCAATTAACTTTTCTCATTAGCCGCCCATAACACTTCAGTTCAGTCACTCGCTCCATAAGTCACCATAGCACTTCAGTTCAATCACTCGCTCCTTAGCCACCATAGCACTTCAGTTCAATCACTCGCTTCATAGCCACCATAGCACTTCAGTACAATCGCTCGCTCCATAGCCACCATAGCACTTCAGACAATTGCCTGCGCTCCTTAGCCGCCACAACATGCCCGCATAACTTCCCGTTTCTTGCCTGTACATTCCAGCATAACCCCTTGCTTCTCATCCACCTGTGCTCTCGAGCACAATTCAGTCGCCTCTGCATTTCAGCACACCAGCCGCCTCTGCACTTCAGCACACTAGCCGCCTCCGCACTTCAGCACACCAGCCGCCTC